>JAHDCB010000171.1 GCA_020630035.1 Gammaproteobacteria bacterium | reverse complement strand
GGTACGTAATACGCATCAGCTGAGTGGGTCATGCTGGCTCCTGTGTGACTTCCCTGGTATGCGAAAAGGTTGCAAAGCATCTCTGAAAATTACCGCGACGT
Source organism: Gammaproteobacteria bacterium (assembly GCA_020630035.1). GTDB lineage: Bacteria > Pseudomonadota > Gammaproteobacteria > Chromatiales > Chromatiaceae > JAHDBG01. The sequence continues at coordinate 3,131 of JAHDCB010000171.1, read as the reverse complement.
GTGCAGAGGTGCCTTGGATGTCGCGGCAAAACAATGATATTCGCGTCTGGCGCTTGCAGAGGTTTTTTTAGTGACGTGGCAAATCTGTGGGAGAGAGACCGGTCGCCTTGCTCACTACGTCGGGTGAACAGCCTTGTTCCAGCAGGCGTTGCGCAATCGCACTGGTGGCTTCCTGACGGCCTTCCTGCCTACCTTCCTGTCGGGCAGTGTGTTGTGACTGTGCCATCCCACGTTCCATGCCAAGCTCATAGGAGGGCAGCTGTTCAACTGTGATACTGGATAACATGTCGGCCTCCACAGCTTTGACAAGTGTTTGCAGATTGCGATTGACTGCCAGCAATTCCAGCATACTGAGGTGCTCAGTCAGGCGATCTGGTGTGTCAGCCAGTTGCTGGATCAGCCGCCGTATAATCTTTTCCAGGACAGCTTCAGCTGATTTACCTTTAAAGTCACATAATACGGCAAGCACCAAGGCGCCTGGGTTATCTGCCTGGATAAAGTGTTCATAATCCAGGCGGCTCATGTCAATCACATGATATGTGTAATGCCAGTCCGGATGTTTGATCTGGTCCGGCATGCGTAGTTGCGCTGTTCCGGTATATCCCAGGTATTGATGAATCAGCAAGTTGGGGTGGGCTAGTGCGATATCAGTGTAATATCGCATCATGCGTAACGGCATCTGTCGCTGATTGGTGTTTTGCAGCTCAAGATGCAGAATAAAGTGATTGCCTGCCAGATCGGTGGCCCGCATCACCTATCTGCCTGGCGTGTTTCAACCCGCTGATGTTCGTTCGGTAGCTCTGTCAGGTCGGCAATCTGCAAATCGAATACATGACATGCTATGCTGCGGATTACCTGACGCATCAGGTTTTTTGAGATGACGTCCGTGGTTGGCAACGGCTGTACTCAGCGAGAGACGACTGCTGGCTGGGTGACGTCAAATAAGCTGTAGGCCAGAGTGACTGTCTGGATTTTGTCTGGTATTTTCGGGTTGATCACAAATTGTAGTGGCATGTCTTTGCTGGCACCTGCCTTCAGGTGTTGCTGGGTAAAGCAGAAACATTCAGTCTTATCGAAATAACGACTGGCCGTTGTCGGTGCCACGCTTGGCACGGCCTGTGCGGTCATGTCGTTTTGTGTCTGGTTACGAGCGATGTAGTGGGTGGTATACAGTTTCCCCGGATGCACTTCCAGTTGCGTGACTGCGGGTGCAAATCCCCACGGCATGGCCGTGTTATGGTTGGCGACGAATTGTACGGTAATCGTGCGCGTCAGGTCAGGTTGATAGGTTGAGGTTGCCTGTGAGGCGTCGATCTGCCCGGTCTTGCCATTCAGGCCGGTAATTTCACAAAACACATCGTACAAGGGCACCAGCAGGTAACCGAAGCCAAACATGGCCACTGAGATCAGGGCAATCTTGAAGAAGGTATGTTGGTGATTGACCATGCCAGATACTACAGAATGACACATTCCTCACGCCTGTTTAGGTGTGAGGAATGCGTGGGGCCGCTTTATTTAACGACAGGGGGTTGATTGAAGCTGTGGTAGGGAGGTGGCGAAGACAGGGTCCACTCCAGTCCTTCTGCACCTTCCCACACCTGGTCAGTGGCCTTTTTGCCACCGCGAATCGCCTTGAAGATGATCCAGACGAACATCAGCTGCGACAAGCCGAAGACAAAGCCACCGAGAGATGAAATCAGATTCCAGTCGGCGAATTGTACCGAGTAGTCTGGTATCCGCCGGGGCATACCAGCAAGTCCCAGGAAGTGTTGCGGGAAGAACAAGACGTTTACTGAGATGGTTGAAATCCAGAAGTGGAGCTTACCCAGTTTTTCGTCATACATGTGTCCGGTCCACTTTGGCAGCCAGTAGTACACAGCGGCCATAATGGAGTAGATGGCGCCGGTTACCAGGACATAGTGGAAGTGTGCAACCACGAAGTAGGTGTCGTGGTACTGGAAATCAGCCGGGGCAATAGCCAGCATCAGTCCGGAGAAGCCGCCGATGGTGAACATGATGATAAAGCCAACGGCAAACAACATGGGCGTTTCAAATGTCATGGCACCTCGCCACATGGTGGAGATCCAGTTAAAGACCTTCACCCCGGTTGGCACAGCGATCATCATGGTGGCATACATAAAGAACAGTTCACCAACAACCGGCATACCGACGGTGAACATATGATGTGCCCAGACGATGAACGACAGGAACGCGATTGAGGCGGTGGCGTACACCATGGAGGTGTAGCCGAATAATGGTTTGCGGGCAAAGGTCGGCAGGATTGCCGAAATGATGCCGAACGCTGGCAGAATCAGGATGTACACTTCCGGATGCCCGAAGAACCAGAAGATATGCTGGTACATCACCGGATCACCGCCACCGGCTGCGGAAAAGAAGCTGGTACCAGCGAATTTATCTGTCAGCAGCATGGTGACGGCACCTGCCAGAACTGGCATGGTAGCGATTAACAAGTAGGCGGTGATCAGCCAGGTCCAGACAAACAGTGGCATTTTCAGCAGAGTCATGCCGGGTGCACGCATGTTAAGGATGGTCACAATCACGTTAATTGAACCCATAATTGATGAGATACCGGCCAGGTGGATCGCGAAGATCATAAATGGGAAGCCAGCATCCATCTGCAGCGAGAGCGGCGGGTACAGAGTCCAACCGCTGGCTGGTCCGCCGCCGTTCATGAAGAAGGTGGACAATAATAAGGTGAAGGCGAAAGGTAGTAGCCAGAACGAGAAGTTATTCAGACGCGGCAGGGCCATATCAGGTGCGCCGATCTGCATCGGGATCAGCCAGTTTGCCAGTCCGGTAAAGGCAGGCATGACTGCACCAAATATCATCAGCAGGGCATGTACCGTGGTCATGGAGTTAAAGAACTGCGGGTCTACCAGTTGCAGGCCAGGCTGGAATAGTTCTGCCCGGATGACCATCGCCATAGCGCCACCGATCAGGAACATGACCAAGGCAAACAGCAGGTACAGGCTTCCGATATCTTTATGGTTGGTGGTTGTGATCCAGCGCATGAGGCCTTTGGCCGGGCCGTGATGATCAGCTGTGGCTGTGCTCATGTTGTCTCCGTGTAATGCATGATCTGATGAATCAAAATCAAATTTGAATCGTGG
>JAHDCB010000170.1 GCA_020630035.1 Gammaproteobacteria bacterium | reverse complement strand
TCTGGCGACCCTCGGAGAGCAGATCAGAATAACGCTTGCCAGAAGCCTGTGGTAGTAAATCACCACATCAGTTTGAATCGCACCCGTGAATGACAAAATACTGGACAACTCAGTCACAGTTATCGCACAATTACCGCCGGTTTATGACCGTTCGCGGCACATTATTAACTGTTCGATACCAGCGACCCGACACATTATGGCACATATCCTGATCCTGAATGGTCCTAACCTGAACCTGCTGGGTCAGCGTGAACCCGAAAAATACGGGCATACGACTCTGACACAGATTGAACAACGCTTGCGCGAACAGGCCGGTCCGCAACATTTGTGCTATTTTTTGCAGAGTAATTCCGAAACCGTGCTGCTGGATCGTATCCACCAGGCCGGTCAGGAACAAACAGATTTTATTCTGATCAATCCGGCTGCCTTCACCCACACCAGCATCGCTTTGCGGGATGCCCTGCTGGGTGTGCGCATTCCCTTCATTGAAATCCATTTATCAAATATTTATGCACGTGAGGCATTCCGCCAGCATTCTTACTTATCTGATGTCGCCGTTGGTGTCATCAGTGGGTTAGGTGCTCAAGGTTATGAGCTGGCGCTCAGTGCCGCCCTGCAATTCATTCACGATCAAGCCTGAGAACAACCCTATGGACATTCGCAAAATTAAAAAACTGATTGAGCTGGTTAATGAATCAGATGTCACTGAACTGGAAATCCGGGAAGGTGAAGAATCAGTGCGTATTAACCGACAAGGTTGTGGTGTGGCTGCACCGGTTGTAGCTGCACCTGCTCCCGTGATTGCAGCGCCCAATCCGGCTGCAGGCGATGCCTCGGCCGCAGCAGAGGCACAACCGGACGGGCATCGGGTGAAATCACCGATTGTCGGCACCTTCTATCGCGCCTCCTCACCCACGTCATCGGCATTTGTCGAAATCGGTCAGTCAGTACGGGTTGGCGATACACTCTGTATTGTGGAAGCGATGAAGATCCTGAATCAGATTGAATCTGATCAGTCTGGCACCATCATTGATATCCTGGTGGAAAACGGGCAACCGGTCGAATATAACCAACCCTTATTTGTGATCGGGTAACCCGTATGCTGGAAAAAATCGTCATCGCCAATCGAGGCGAAATTGCACTACGTATCGTACGTGCTTGCCGCGAACTCGGGATTAAGACTGTTGCCGTGCACTCAGAAGCAGACCGTGACCTGTTACACGTCCGTCTTGCCGATGATGCAGTTTGCATCGGCCCGGCACCTTCTGCCGAAAGCTACCTGAATATACCAGCGATTATCAGTGCTGCCGAAGTCTGTGATGCCGTGGCCATTCACCCGGGCTATGGCTTTTTGTCTGAAAACGCAGACTTCGCTGAATGGGTTGAACAATCTGGTTTTACCTTCATTGGCCCGAAACCGGAAACCATTCGCCTGATGGGCGACAAGATTACTGCCATTGAATCCATGAAGGCAGCCGGTGTACCGACTGTGCCGGGTTCAGATGGACCACTGGACGATAATGACGAACGCACGTTGCAACTCGGACGTGATATTGGTTATCCAGTGATTATCAAGGCTGCCGGTGGTGGGGGTGGTCGTGGCATGCGGGTGGTGCATACTGAGGCCGCTCTGCTGAATGCGATCTCACTGACCCGGACTGAAGCCGATACTGCCTTCGGCAACAGTACCGTGTATATGGAAAAATACCTGGAAAATCCACGCCATATTGAAATCCAGGTACTGGCCGACGAACATGGTCAGGCTATCTATCTGGGAGAACGCGACTGTTCCATGCAACGTCGACACCAGAAGGTCGTAGAAGAAGCTCCCGCACCAGGCATTACCCCGGAGCTGCGAGCTAAAATCGGCAACCGGTGTGCGGAGGCCTGCCGCCAGATCGGCTATCGCGGTGCCGGAACATTTGAATTTCTGTACGAAAACGGTGAATTTTATTTCATTGAGATGAATACCCGGGTACAGGTCGAGCACCCGGTCACTGAACTGATCAGCGGTGTGGATATCGTTAAGGAACAATTGCATATTGCTGCCGGAGAGCCGTTGCGCTATACCCAGGACGATATCCAGTTACAGGGACATGCGATTGAATGCCGCATCAATGCGGAAGATCCGGACAATTTTATGCCCAGTCCGGGCCAGATTACACGATTACATCTGCCGGGTGGCCCTGGCGTACGAGTCGACAGCCATATCTATGCCGGATATCGGGTACCGCCCTATTATGATTCGATGATTGGTAAACTGATTACCTATGGTGCAACTCGTGATGTGGCAATTGCCCGGATGCGCAGTGCTTTGTCTGAAATTATCATTGAAGGTATTAAGACTAACGCACCGCTACAGGCCAGAATCATGCACGATCCAGACTTTATCGCTGGTGGTGCCAACATCCATTATTTAGAAAAAAAACTTGGCCTGTAAGGTAGTTTATGTATGTCGTCCCAACAAATCAAAGACTTGTCTCCACAACAGGCCTATGACCTGCTGCAAGCTGACAGCCGTGCCTTACTGATTGATGTACGTTCAACGATGGAATATCTGTTTGTCGGACACCCGGTCGGTGCCGTGCATATTCCCTGGATAGATGCACCCGGCTGGAAGGCGAATCCAGACTTCATCACCGATGTTCGTAAACTTTCACTCGGTGCCAATGAAAAACAAACTGATGGTTGCCCACCGATTGTGTTGATCTGCCGCAGTGGTCAACGCTCACAAGAAGCAGGTGAAGCACTGCTGGCTGCCGGCCTGAATAATATTTCGCATATTGCTGAAGGCTTTGAAGGCACACTGGATGAACAGCACCAGCGCAGTACCCTGAATGGCTGGCGCTTTCGCGGCTTGCCCTGGGAACAATGTTAAAAATGCCAGACCAGGAACAACTAAAACAACAAGCTGCCATAACCGCCATAGATCACCTGCCGCAAGATGGTATTATCGGGGTCGGCACCGGATCAACCGTAGCTTATTTCATTCAGGCGCTGGCAGAGATTAAGAACCGCTATCGCGGCGCAGTCTCCAGTTCAGAGGCAACTACAGCATTGTTACAGCAACACCATATTCCGGTTATTCCACTAAATAGTGCCGGTACGCTGCCAGTGTATGTAGACGGTGCGGATGAATGTAACCGTCATCGTCAATTGATTAAGGGTGGGGGTGGTGCATTAACACGCGAAAAGGTCATTGCAGCTGCCAGCCGACAATTCATCTGCATCGCAGACCAGCACAAACAAGTAGACATACTGGGTGGATAT
>JAHDCB010000169.1 GCA_020630035.1 Gammaproteobacteria bacterium | reverse complement strand
AGGAGGGGCAACTGACTTCCAGGCACGTATCGTCACTATGACAGCAGGCAACCAAGATGCTTTAGGAATGCCGATTGCGATTATTAACAAACCGGGTGCTGGCGGACGTGTGGGCTGGAACTGGCTGGCAACTCGCGCGCAGGCAGATGGTTATATTCTCGGTGCCTATAACGTTCCGCATTTCATTGCCCAGTCTATCAAAGGGGGTGTGAGTTATTCTATTGACAGTTTTGAACCCATCGCAAACTGGGGTGCTGATCCAGCGGTATTTATCGTACCTGCTGACAGTTCATTCAATACTATGGCCGATGTCCTGGCCTGGGCACAACAACATCCTGGAAAGCTAACCTTTTCTGGCGCTGGCCTGTTTGTTGGCCATCATATTGCCGCATTACAAATTGAAAAGGCTGCTGGAGTTAAAATGGCTTATATTCCCAACAAATCAGGGGGAGCCGGTGCAATGAAGGCGATCATTGCTGGTGAAGTCATGGCCGGCGTAAACAATCTTTCTGATGCATTTCGAGCACGCCAGGCAGGCACAATCAAAATTTTAGGTATAGCCGATCTACAACGCAGCAGCTTCATACCTGACGTGCCTACCCTGCAAGAACAAGGTTTAGACGTTGATAATACTTCTGTCAATTTTCGTGGCATTATGGTCCCCAAAGGCACACCTCAACCTATCATTGATACACTTGCAAAAAAAATACCCACTATATTTTCACATAAACGAGTGGCCAAAAAAATGCAAGCAGGTGGCTCACCTATGTATATTATGACCAGGGACGAAGTCAAGGCTATGTGGTCTACCCGGCAGAAAACACTCGAAGCATTGTTAGGTACGCTGTAATGTAAATCTTAGAATTTCCCACAGCAGTTGTTCATGGGCGAGGTTTCATACCTCGTCCATGATTTAAATTCAGAGTGTGACGGAATCATTATACTCCAGAGCACCCTGTTGTAGTGAAGGATACATAGAATACAATAAGCCGATAGCTAGGCCGACTTGTGGCAACAGCATAATCGTGGTTAAACCAAAGTGCAAAAATAATGACCCGGTAATACTGACAAAACCAGGCAATGCGACCAATGCATAAGATGTTTTGGTGCGACTCATATACTGATCAGATAAATCAAATAAATCACCCAACTGTGTCAGGTGATTATCCAGTAAAACGACTTGTGCCGTATCCGTCGCTACTGTTGCCGCATCACCCAATGAAACAGATACGTCAGCCTGTTGCATGGCGATACAGTCGTTAATACCATCCCCGACAAAACAGACTGACTGTCCAGTTTGTTGCAAATCAGCTATCAACTGCGCTTTTTGTTCTGGCAACACTTCGGCAAAAAAGTCATCAATTCCCAGAGCTTCAGCCAACTGTCGTGTCGGTGTCACCTGATCCCCTGAAATAATATAAGTTTTCTGCATACCACGCTGCTTCAGCCCTGCAATCACCTGTTTGGCCTCCGGACGCACTTTGGGTCGCAATTTGATATTAGCCACCAGCCTGCCCGCAACAGCAAGAAATACGATGCTGCATCCGTCAGCAGTACTTACCATACATGTACTATCCAGCCCATCCGGCAAAGTGATTCCAGCCATTCTGATAAAACGCGAACTACCTAATTGTACTAATTGATCCTCTACCATAACTGATAAGCCATATCCAACTTGATATTCGGCCTGGGTGACTTCAGGAATTGTGATGTAACGCTGTTTGGCTGCCTGCAAAATAGCACGTGCAATCGGATGAGTTTGCTTTCCTTCAGCTGCTGCTGCATATTGCAATATATTATTTTCTGTATACGCTTTATCATATAAATAGATATCAGCAATTTCTGGTACTTTTTCTGTCAAAGTACCGGTTTTGTCAAAAACAACCGTATTAACTTGATATAACGTCTCTAAAACACCTCCATCTTTTATCAGCAAACCACGATGAGCAGCCAGATTCAGATAATTTAATAACCCAATAACCGACACGATGCTCATCCTGTGCTTAAAATGAGCCTGAAAAATGGCAATCGCGCCCAGCGAACTGAATAAAGGTGCTGCGACCATTCCTGCCATTAGTGTCGGCAGTGCTGTTTTATCCGATAAAATTTCAACCTGTAACTGCCGGGGTGTCTTGGTATCCGCTGTACGTTGCAGGATATGACCAATTTTGGCTGCTGTTGTCTGCTCACCAATCTGGTTTGCCTGTACCTGAATACGCCCGGACAATACCAGCGTCGAAGCGAATACCTCATCCCCCTCCAGTTTCTCCACTGGCTGAGCTTCGCCGGTCAGCACATGCTGATCAATGGTCGCTATACCCTGCACAATCCGGCCATCTACCGGCATCACTTCACCCGCCCCCACCAGAATCACCGAATCAGTGGTTAGCGCTGTAACAGGTGTCTCATATTCAACACCATCCCGCAGTACCCAGGCAGACTGTGATTGTTGCCGGAAGATATCAACTAAGCTGGTTTTCGCATTTGATTTCACAGTATGCAATAATTTATGGTTAACCGCATACAGCACAACAGAAACATTGGCCCAGAATATATGGCCGCTAAAGAGCAAAACACCATTGCTGACCAGAACTAACAAATCAATATTTGCTTTATGCTGTTTGACCAACCCCTGGTAAGCACTCTGTAACACAGTTTTACTGATGTACAACATACCTGGCACGCTCAACCAACTCAGTGGACTATAAATAAGCACACCTGATGCTGCACACGCTGTTGATAAGAGAGAGATATGCACCTGGCGAGTTAAGTGCTGTTCTTTTTCTTGCCGGATACGGATTTCAGTCTCAGACGACAGTGCCAACAACTGTTTCTTACGTGTATTGCTTAACATAATCCTGGCCGCCTGCCTGCCCAGCAACCGTGTATTTTTCAACCATTTCAGCAGCATAATGTCACATCACTACTCAATCTACTCAATGAACCTGATCTCACGCAGAAGCACCAACAACAACCGTCACCACCTGTTGTGACTGGATGCGTTGCTGAAAGGCGGTCTTAATCTGTTCAACCGTCACTGCGGCGATCTTGTCCGGTAAGGTCACCAGCCAATCCAACGGCAACGCATAAAAGCCCATCATCGCGATATATTCCACAATTTTACCGTTGCTCGCGACTGACAACGGGAAGCTACCGATGAGGTATTGCTTGGCAGCCTGTAGTTGCGCCTCGGTCGGCCCCTGCGTCATGAATTGTTGTAACACGTCCTGCATCACTTGTAAGGCGGTATCCGCCTGCGCATTCTGTGTCTGCGCCACCATCACAAACGGCC
>JAHDCB010000168.1 GCA_020630035.1 Gammaproteobacteria bacterium | reverse complement strand
GACCATTAACATAACAGACCGGTCCGGATAGTGTTGGGTGGGTTCTGTAGCTAGGGCTACACTGGCCATACTCAGGACAGCGGCGGCAATACTTGCCAATGTTTTTATCATGCTGATTTTCCTTTTTTCAAGGGGCTAAAAAAAACGCTCCGGCGGTGTGTAGATTTGCAGAATTATGGCAAAAATTAAATATATAATAATGACACAAATGCCTGTGATCAGAACCCGTTTTGTCCATGATTTTAGTACAGTATGTGGTGCCGGGTCGTATAGAGTAATCAGGCTGAATAGGGCTGTGGCTGTGCTGGTATAGAACCCTAGAAAGTCAATTGCCCAGAAAACATACACTATGCAGATACCTAAGCCAGGTAATAAACTTAAAAAATCTTCCTGAGTTATTCTCATTACATGGTTTTTATCACATAGTGCCAGGATCAGCCATAGCGTTGAGATTACTTGTGGGAAAATAAAGGCCTCTGATGGTGTTTGAGTATAGCTGGCGTAGACTGCTAAACAGGCGCTTAATTTAATGAGACTGGGTATCAAAAAAGGATATAATTGATTCATTTTGATTTATCTTGTTCGTTTGCATATTTTTAGCCAGGTAGAATAGCTGATAGAGGCAACAATCAGAATAATCATAGTCAGGTTTAAGGTGCCAGTAAAAAAATAGGGTATAACACCTTGTTGTGCCTGGGCGATCATCATCCCCTCAACAAAACTGCCTTCTGCAATCGGACCTAAGATGAGGCCGAGTACTAAGGGAGCTGCAGAGTAACCATAACGCTCCAGAAAGTACATTCCTGTGCCCAGAAGTAGCATAATAAATACATCATGTAGTGAGTGTTGTACTGCATAGCTGCCAAAGACGGCTAATATCATTACCATGGCTGCCATGACATAGCGTGGGGTATGTACAATCTGCACAATGAAGCGTGCTACAAACAGACCAAACACACACATCAGAATTTGTCCGAGCAGCATAGAATTGATAAATGGCCAGACAACTTCGGCGTGTGTTGTAAACATTGCAGGTCCTGGGAAAATGCCGTGGATGATCAGGCCACCTAAGAGTACTGCTGCTGTAGGACTGCCAGGGATAGATAAAGTTAATAATGGGATCAGGGAAGGTCCGACCATCGCATTGTTTGCAGATTCTGCTGCGATAATGCCTTCAGGGTGACCAGTGCCGAATTTATCACGCTCCGGGCTGAAGTTGCGTGCCTGGTTATAGGCGACTAATCCGGCAATCTGGCCACCTACACCGGGAATCAGGCCAACAGCTGAGCCAATGATAGTGCCTGTGCTTAAGGACCGGAGCCTGGCCATGATTTCATGCCATGCCTGACTGATACCATGTGGTTTTATTCGTATGATTTCAACTGTGCTATGTTGGTGACCTTGAGCTAGTAGGGTAATGACCTGTGGAATAGCAAACAGACCAATCAGCGCCGGGATGATATGAATACCCCCTGATAAAGCAGGATGAAAAATAAAACGTTGTGCGCCAAAGATATCGTCAAAACCAATTGTTGAAATCCATAAACCGATACACCCAGCTAACAGCCCTTTGACTATAGATTGGTTTCCCAGGGTGCCGATGATGGTCACTCCTAAGATAGCTACCCAGAAACTTTGACTCGGGCCGAATGCCAGCGCCCATTGTGCCAAGGTGGGTGTGGTGAATATTAAGAGTAGGACACCAAATAACCCACCCCATAAAGAAGCAAAAAAAGCGAGTTGTAGCGCACGCGTGCCTTGTTGCTTTCTGGCCATGATGTGACCATCCAGTGTCGTAGCGATATTCGCCGGCGCTCCGGGGATATTCAGCAGAATGGCACTGATAGCGCCACCTGCAACAGTTGAAGTGTATAAGGCGCCTAACAGAATCAGGCCCGGCACGGGTTCCAGTTGGAAGGTAAAGGGTATCGCCAGAGCGACTGCCATGGTAGGGGATAAGCCAGGCATTGCACCCAGAATCAAGCCGACTAATGTGCCGACTATCAATAAACTAAAGGCTGGCAGGGTAAAGACATCCCCGAAGTAATACAGAAATTCCATAGGTTTTTTTATTGCTGATCGGATAGTCGGTTTAATATCGGAGTGGTATCTGGTTGAATACCGCGCCAGAGATAAAATGCGGCGGCGGCCTGTTCCACCAGCATACCCAGGCCATCGATAGCCTGAGCAGCCCCTTGTTGTGTAGCCCAGCGTACAAAGGGTGTCGGTTGCTTGCTGTAGAGCAGATCGTAGGCCCGGGTGTGGGGCGCGATTGTGGCAGTGGGGATGTCCGGTGTCTGGCCGGCGAGTCCTGCGGCAGTGGCGTGCAGAACCAGATCAAACGGCTCGGCCGGTATGTCATCCAGGCTGCACCCGCGTACGCGTGGCGACTGGACAGACGCAGCCAATGAGCAGGCCTTATCCGGGCTGCGGTTGGCGATGACCAATTGGGCAGGCTGGCACGCCAGCATGGGGTGCAGAATGCCGCGAGTGGCACCACCGGCGCCGAGAACCAGGATACGCAGACCGGCCAGCTTGATAGCATGATTGTGTTGCAGATCCTGAACCAGACCGATGCCATCGGTATTGTCGCCATGTAGCGACTGATCCTGACCCACCAGCAGAGTATTCACCGCACCGGCGGCCTGCGCCCGCTCACTGAGTGTATCGGCCAGATCGTACGCCTGCTGCTTAAAGGGCACGGTGATATTCAGCCCCTGGCCACCGGCGGCGACAAACTGACGCACAGTATCAGAGAATTGCTCCGGGTGACTGAGTATCCGCTCGTAAGCGATATGATGCTCGACCTGCGCCGCAAAGGCCTGGTGAATGACCGGGGATAGAGAGTGGGCCACCGGATTGCCGACGACGGCATATTGGTCTGGTTGAGACGTGTGCATAAAAATTGTCGAGTGTGATGTAAACTGAGGTGGAGATTTGCTGCCGCAGGTTGTTGGTCAGTGTGATCCAGGTCTGCTCCGGTGCAATTACAACCTTGCCTACGGTATCAACGTTACCTGAGTCTGCTCTCCGAGGTACGCCATAAACCCATCCGTGGGGGCTCGGCTGCGGCCGTCCAGGCCGCAGACGCCCTCGGAGCGCAGACTCAGGTAACGCCCGTCATGTGCGGTGGCATAATCACCTGTGTGGTTCTGAGCTGTGGATGCTGCGGACTTGTACAGCATGGCTCGGTGCCACCCGGAAAATAGCCACGGATAGTGATGGTATCCCCTGGCTCAATGGCGTTTCTGTTAAATGTTGTCAGCAATTCCCGCTGATATAAAAACCCCAATAAAAATAAGGCCTGTCAGGGTG
>JAHDCB010000167.1 GCA_020630035.1 Gammaproteobacteria bacterium | reverse complement strand
CAAAGCGTTGCGCGATCTGTTGTGCAATCGGAATGGAACGTGCCATTGCCAGTGAGCAATAGTCCATGCCCGGGCAGGCGATGATGTCGGAGATCAGGCCGATGTTCGCTGTCGCCAGCCCTTGCTCACGTAATGCCGCGTGTAACGCTGGCAGGTCGCTTCGGTGCACATGTGGCAGAATCAGGTTTTGCTCGTGGCTGGCACGCAGGTCGCTATGTCCGTAGGTTTCTGCCAGATCAGCCAGCACGCGCATCTGTTGACTGGTGATATCGCCAGGTGTCTGGCCGTGCGCCTTCAGTGAGACGGTCACAATCGCATAGTCCGGACGCTGATGCGGGTGCAGACTGGTTTGTGTCCAGGCATTAAAAATCGGGTCGTGTTGTTGTGCCTGGAAAAAGGCACTGGTGTCCGCCGTTTTGTATGCCGGCGGTGCAAATGCTGCTTCCAGCTCAGCCAACAAGGTCTGATCGATACCACTGAAGTGTGGCCGGATGCGCTGAAAACGTTCTTCTACCTGCGTGCGAAAAGCTTCCAGCCCGACCTGTTGTACGGTGATTTTGATCCGTGCCTTATACAGGTTGTCGCGGCGTCCGATGGTGTTGTACACACTCAGAATTGCTTCCAGATAAGGCAACAGCTCGGCCTTGGGCAGAAATTCGCGGATTACCTGGCCGATCACCGGGGTGCGTCCCAGGCCACCGCCGACGATCACTTCATAACCAGGTTTGCCGTTGGAGTCGCGTTGCATCCGCAGGCCAATATCATGTGCCCGGGTGACTGCCCGATCCCGGGGGCTGCCAGTCAGGGCGATTTTGAATTTACGTGGCAAGAACATAAATTCGGGGTGGTCGGTGGACCATTGCCGGATCAGCTCAGCCGTCGGGCGCGGATCTTCGATTTCGTCCGCTGCTGCGCCGGCGAAATGATCAGCGGTCACATTACGGATGCAGTTGCCAGAGGTCTGGATCGCATGCATGTCAACTGCTGCCAGTGCCTCCAGAATATCGGCCACATTGTCCAGTTGCGGCCAGTTATACTGAATATTCTGCCGGGTGGTGAAATGGCCATAACCCTTATCCCAGCGATCTGCAATATAGGCCATCTGACGTAATTGCTGCGGACTGAAGGTGCCATACGGAATGGCTACCCGTAGCATATATGCATGCAGTTGCAGATACAGGCCGTTCATCAGCCGGAATGGCTTGAACTCTTCTTCCGTCAGATGACCATCAAGTCGCCGTTGGATCTGATCGCGGAATTGCGCAATACGGCGTCTGACAAACGCCTTGTCGAAGGGTTGGTAGGAATACATTCAGTCGGCCTGTTTGCCGTGAAAATAATTGGAAGGGCCACGGGTGCGGAACTGTTCACGGAAATGGGAGGGTTCCGGCAAGCCAGCTGCATTCAGGTGTGCTTCGGCCAGGTAAGGATCCACCACGATATGATGATCCTGTTGTGCCCGGCTAAGACGTGCAGTTGCCTGTGCTGCATCTGCCAGCCATTCGGCCTGGGCATGTTCACAGCTCCAGTCGTCTGTAGCGGTAAAATAGAGAACCTTGCCGTTGCGCAGATGGTTCGCGGTGATAATGCTCGGGCTGAAGGGTTTGCTCATAGGGCGAATTGTTGCGTATGAGGTAGCGTCACTGCCTGTGCCCGTTGTGGCTCCAGGCCGTATAACAAGACTGCCGGGCCGGTGACCTGGTGCTGATGCAGATCAGTGACCAGGGTACCGAGGGTAGCAGCGATAATCCGTTGTGTCGGGCGCGAGGCATATTCCACAATACTGATCGGTGTGTTTGCTGCCGCGCCCTGCATCAATAAATGACCCTGCATAAAACGGGCAGCACGAATACCCATATAAACGGCAAATACATTGCCGGGTTGCGCCAGGCTGCGCCAATCGTGTCCCGCAAAGCCCTGCATATCATGCCCGGTGACAAACTGGATACTACTGTTGCGCTGGCGTCGGGTGAGCGACTGACCGAGTGCCGCGCTGGCTGCAGAAGCTGCAGTAATGCCAGGGACGACAGACCAGGCGATGCCGGCTGCGTCTAGAGCTGCGGTCTCCTCATCCAGGCGCCCGAACAGGGTAGGGTCGCCTGATTTAAGGCGTACCACTGTGTTGCCTTCATGCGCCAGTCGGATCAGTAATGCATTGATATCCGGCTGTCGCCAGCTACTGCCGAAGCCTTGCTTGCCGACCTCAATCAGCTCAGAATTCTGTCCGGCCAGTGCTAAGATCTCCGGGGCAATCAGTCGATCATGCACGATCTGATCGGCCTGACGGATCAGGCGATGCGCCTTCATCGTCAGCAAATCCGGATCGCCCGGCCCGGCACCAACCAGATGCACCTGGCCAATTGCTGACCCGGCAGGGTATAACGGAATAGCATCAGTGGGAGCGGGCATTGCGGCGACCATCAAAAGGGTTAAAAATGACGCGACTATAAAACAATTTCCCAAAAGATTAGCTGTAGCTAGTCAAATTAAGAATAATATTGTATAGAAAAACGAAATATCAAGAATATTATTTCAACCCCATTGGTTGCAGCAGACCAAACTATCAGGATACCGTCAGCCATTCATCATGTTTGTCACAGTCAATAACCGCCTGGCCCGTGAGTTGCGCCAGCGCTATGATCAGCAACAGGCCACATGCGCCAGTGTCTGGCAGAGTGCGACGATTCTGCCCTGGTCGGCCTGGTTACAACAAAACTACCTGAACCTGATCGACCAGGGTCTGAGCACACATATGTTGTTGCAGGACATGCAGGAAGCACTGGTCTGGCAACGTATCGTGCAGCAAGACGCGGAGACCTGGCTGCGCCCACAGGCTGCCGCCAGACAGGCACAGGAAGCCTGGCGTCTGTGGCACGCCTGGCAATTGGATGTCAATATGCTGGGGACGCAGAATTCAGCTGAAACAGCCTGTTTTATGCGTTGGCAACAAGACTTCCGTCAGATGTGTACAGCTCACCACTGGGTGACACAAGCAGAATTACCGCAGCTGCTGACCCGACATGCGGCTGACCTGACATGGTCGACACAGATTACCTGGTGTGGTTTTGATCAGTTCAGTCCACAACAACAAGCATTACTGGATCAATTACAAGCGCAGGGAGTCCGCCTGGACACTCTGCCGGAAGCGACTTGCCAGGCGCAGGTAGAGTCGATTTGTCTGGACAGTCCGTCGGATGAAATACGTGCCGCAGCCATCTGGACCGAACAATGTTTATCACAAGACCCGACCTGCCGCATCGCGGTGGTCACCCCGCAATTACAAGCACAACGAGCTGCCTTGCTACGCGGATTTAGTGAAGTCCTCAGCCCGGCATCCATGTTGCCCGGTGGCACAG
>JAHDCB010000004.1 GCA_020630035.1 Gammaproteobacteria bacterium | reverse complement strand
ATTGGCAGGCACTTATATTGGTGACATAGAACCTTATTTTGCAGCGATTGAACTGCGGCGCG
Organism: Gammaproteobacteria bacterium; assembly: GCA_020630035.1. Lineage (GTDB taxonomy): Bacteria > Pseudomonadota > Gammaproteobacteria > Chromatiales > Chromatiaceae > JAHDBG01. Next base: position 20,863 of record JAHDCB010000004.1, on the reverse strand, counting down.
GTGAACCATTTAACCGGCGCCTGGTGGTGGAAAGTACGGAGCGTTTGTCGCGTTTGTTGTCTGATCAGGGGTATGCCTTAGCTCGGGTCAATGCATTACCTGAATTGGATGAAGAACAGCACTTGGTTGCTTTGACATTTAATCTTGAACCGGGTCAGCGGGTATCAGTACGCCGTGTGAATATTGAAGGAAATTCACGTACCCGGGATGAAGTCATCCGGCGTGAATTCCGGCAGATGGAATCGACCTGGTTTTCAGGCGAGAAACTGCGTTTGTCACGCGAAAGAGTGCAACGTACCGGCTATTTTGAAAGTCTTGATATCACGACGCCTGCAGTGCCGGGTATTCCGGATCAGGTAGATGTGAATGTCCGGGTAAGAGAGAAACCTTCCGGCGCATTATTGGCCGGGGTTGGCTTTTCTCAGTCTGAGGGTATTGTGCTGAATGCGAGTATTTCTCAGGATAACTTTTTTGGTACCGGTAAGAAGGTCGGGCTGGCGCTGAAGACCAGCAAGGCCAACCAGCATTATGAGGTTTCCTACAACAACCCGTATTACACCGTGGATGGCATCAGTCGCGGTTTTGAACTGAGTTATCGTACGACTGACTCTGATGCGTTGGATACAGCTGATTACAGAACCAGCAATGGTATTGCCGGTATTAACTTTGGTATTCCACTCAGTGAGTTTAATCGGTTTAATGTTGGACTCAGGTTGCATCATATTGATTTTAAGATCGGTGATGACCCTTCTGACCAGGTGCGGGGCTGGGTAGCTGCTGAAGGTAAGCATTATTTAAATCTTGAAGCGGATCTGAGCTGGCAGCATGATTCACGTGACAGTGCTTGGTTTCCGACACAAGGGGCATTGCAGCGGTTGGGTTTAGAGTTGTCGATTCCGGGCAGTAAGCTGACATATTACAAACTATTCTATAAATATCGGCATTATTGGTCGTTGCCTGCGGACTGGGTGTTTTCAGTGAATGGTGAACTGGGTTATGGTGATGCGTATGGCAATACCAGCCAATTGCCGATTTTTGAAAACTTTTATGCTGGTGGCCCGCGATCCGTACGTGGTTTTCAGTCGTTTTCTCTTGGCCCGCGTGATTCGGATGATGACCCGATTGGTGGCAATGTGCGAGTTGTCGGTAATGCTGAGTTATATTTGCCGCCGATTTTCTCAACTAACATGCGTGTGCTGGCGTTTGTTGACGCCGGACATGTTCACAATACCAAGGAGGGTGGCTTTCAGTTAGAAGATCTGCGTTATTCGGCTGGAATTGGCATGTCTTGGTTATCGCCGATCGGAGCATTGACTCTGAGCCTGGCCAAGCCGATTAACCCGACAGACCGGGATAAAGAAAAAGAAGAAACGTTCCAGTTTTCTATCGGGACCACTTTTTAGGTACAGATGCCAGGTTTAACAGCAGGCCAGTTGATTCAGATTACTGGTGCTGAGTTGCGGGGTGATGCGGACTGTCTGGTTCTCGGTGTTGCACCCCTGGACCAGGCAGTATCCGGACAACTGGCCTTTTTGCATCGGCCAGAGTTTCGTTGTTATCTGGCGCATACCCGGGCATCTGTTGTCATCCTGTCCCCTGAAGAATTACCTGGTTACGATGGTAACGCCCTGGTGAGCGATGATCCTTTACTGGCCTATGCCCGAGCGGCGACGGCACTGTCGAAGTCTGAGCAGCCCATGGCATCCCGGCATGCCTCGGCGGTGATTGATCCTGCAGCGCAGATTGCATCGAATGTTACGATTGGTGCTAATGCGGTGATTGGTGCGCGTACTGTGATTGCGGATCAGGTGGTGATTGGCCCGAATTGCACGATCGGGGATGATTGTGTGTTGGGTCAGGGTACCGTCCTGCATTCTAATGTGGCCTTATATCACTCGGTTGTGTTAGGTACTGATTGCATTATCCATGCTGGTGCAGTGCTCGGAAGTGATGGTTTCGGCTTCGCAAATGATCGGGGAAGCTGGGTTAAAATTCCGCAACTGGGTGGTGTCAGACTGGGAAATCAGGTCGAAGTGGGTGCTAATACCACAATTGATCGTGGTGCCCTGAATGACACACTAGTCGCTGATGGTGTCAAATTAGATAACCAGGTGCATGTCGGACATAATGTGCAGATCGGTGAGGATACGGCAATTGCTGCGTGTGCAGGTATTGCCGGTTCTACCCGTATCGGTAAACAGTGTACACTGGCAGGAGCCAGTGGCTTGCTCGGTCATCTTGAATTAGCAGATCGGGTGCATGTGTCTGCCATGTCGGTTGTGACACGTAACCTGTCGCAACCAGGCCGTTATACTAGCCTGCTGCCGGCAACACCGCATGCTGGGTGGCGTAAAAACTTTGCCCGTATCGGCCAGCTGGACCGTATGGCGCAGAGACTGCGTCTGTTAGAAAAAAAGTTAGCTCAGGTTATCAGTCAGTTGAATTAGTTGCTTTATGTCAATCAACACGATCTTAAATCTATTACCGCATCGTTACCCATTCTTATTGGTAGACCGGATTATTGAAAACAGCTCTCCGGGTCATTTAGTTGCGATAAAGAATGTCACAATAAATGAGCCTTTTTTTCAGGGGCATTTCCCCGAGAAACCAGTGATGCCGGGTGTGCTGGTGATAGAAGCACTGGCGCAGGCAACAGGTCTTTTAAGTTTAGGTCATGAGGATGTACCAGAAGATTCTATTTTTTATCTGGTTGGTTTGGACAAAACCCGTTTCCGGCGACCGGTTGAACCAGGTGATCAGCTCCGCTTAAGTGTTGACCTGGTGAAATATAAGCGCCAGATCGGTGTTTTTCAGGGCGAAGCACGGGTTGATGGTGAGCTGTGTGCGTCTACTCAGATCATGTGTACCGCCAGGAATGATCTGTAATGCGGCATGCGAGTGCCATCATTGATCCGACTGCTGAGTTAGATACGGGAGTGGTCATCGGGCCTTATAGCATTATTGGCCCTAGGGTACAGATTGGTGCCGGGACCCGGATTGGGCCACATGTCGTCATCAAAAGTGATACTCAGATCGGGCGGGATAATGAGATCTATCAGTTTGCTTCTGTCGGTGAAGATCCACAAGACCGGAAATATCAGGGTGAGGCCAGCCAGTTAATTATCGGAGATCGCAACCAGATTCGTGAGTGTTGTACGATTCATCGTGGTACCGAGCAAGATATTGGTGTTACCGAGATCGGTAACGACAACTTGTTGATGGCGTATACGCATGTTGCGCATGATTGCCGGATTGGTGATCAGGTGGTGATGGCAAATGGTGCCTCATTGGGCGGGCATGTGCAGTTGGAGGACTGGGTGGTACTGGGTGGTTTTGCGATGGTACGCCAGTTCTGTCAGATTGGTGCGCATAGCTTTGTCGCGATGGGGGCTTCAGTACGTAAAGACGTTGTGCCTTATATGCTGGTTGAAGGTACACCGGCAATATTACGTGGTATCAATCGTGAGGGCCTGAAGCGACGCGGATTTTCCAGTGATCAGATTCGTGCACTGAAGCAGGCGTATCGTTTGCTGGCTTCAGCACAGTTATTGACTGATGTGATGAGCGAACTGATCACCGAAGCGGAGCAATGCCCGGTACTGCGACCGATAGTCGCGTTCTTACAGAGTGAGCGGCGTGGTTGCAGTATATTGCGGAAACCAGCGATAACGGCAGGCTGACCGGCGGATGTGCGCCTTACGCGTGGCCCTGGTTGCAGCCGAGCCTTCTGGTGATTTATTGGGCGGGCAGTTGCTGGCGGCATTGCAGTCGCACGACCTGCATTGGCAGTTTGAGGGCATTGGTGGCCCGCACATGTTGGCACAAGGCTTGCGCAGCCTGGCGCCGATGGACACCTTGTCGGTTATGGGCTTATTTGAGGTGGTGCGTCATCTGCCTGCCCTGTTACGACTGCGTCGTGATCTGATAGCGCGCTGGTTGGCTGCACCGCCGGATCTGTTCATTGGCATTGATGCACCAGACTTTAATCTGCCACTAGCCCGGCGGTTGCGTCAGGCAGGTGTGCCGACAGTACATTATGTCTGTCCATCGGTTTGGGCCTGGCGGCCGGGTCGGGTGCATAAGATTCAGTCTGCTGTGGACTTGTTACTCAATCTTTTTCCGTTTGAGTCGGCGTTTTTACAACAACATGGGGTCGCGTCCTGTTATGTTGGACACCCGTTGGCACAACAACTGTCATTACAACCAGACCGGGCTGCAGCACGTCAGTCATTAGCGTTGACGACAGCAGAGCCAGTGCTGGCGATTCTGCCAGGGAGCCGTTTGGGTGAAGTGAGCCGTTTAGCACCACCATTTCTGACAACGGCTCGCGTTTGTCGGCAGCAGATACCAGGGTTACAGTTGGTTACTCCGATGGCAAATGCTGCGTTGGCAACGCGTTGGCGGGCTTATTGCGCACAACATGCGCCCGAGCTGCCGATAAAGACTGTTGTGGGTGAGAGTCAGACAGTATTAACTGCAGCAGATACGGCTCTGGTGGCATCTGGTACCGCGACGTTAGAGGCGTTGCTATGCGACTGTCCGATGGTGGTGGGTTATCAGGTGCATCCGTTGACCTATGCGGTGTTACGGGTGTTGCGCTGGGTGAATACAGACCGGGTGGTGTTAGCGAACTTACTGGCTGAAGAACCCCTGGCGCCAACCTTGTTGCAACATCAATGTACGGCGGATGAGCTGGCGCCAGCGGTGCTACATTTTTTGCAGACACCAGTGCAAGTAGAGCGGATTCGCCAGCGTTATCGGGTGGTGCATCAGCAGATGAAGGTTGATACGGATGCGCGGATCGTTGCTGCTATTTCTGAGTTATTGCGCATGCGAGGCGTGTTATGCAGGTAAGTTATTGTGCCCAATGTGGCTCACATGTTTCTGAAAAGGTACCGGCAGGAGATACACGTCCCCGGCTGGTGTGTGACCAGTGTGGACTGGTGCACTATCAGAATCCGAAGGTTGTGGTTGGTTGTATCGTGCAATGGCAGGATCAGATTTTATTGTGTCGGCGCGGTATTCAGCCACGCTACGGTTATTGGACCGTCCCCGCTGGCTTTATGGAAAATGGTGAGACGACTTATCAGGGGGCAGTGCGCGAAACCTGGGAAGAAGCAACCGCCAGAGTTGAGTTGATTGCACCCTATCTGACGATCAACCTGCCACATATCAATCAGGTCTACCTGCTGTTCCGGGCAAATTTGTCAGATACTGATTTTGCGCCGGGTATTGAGAGCCTGGAAACCGAATTGTTTACTGAGGCGCAGATCCCCTGGGAACAGTTGGCTTTTCCGACAGTTGCGGCGGCATTGCGGCGTTATTTCGCCGATCGGGCGGTTGGTGATTTTCCACATCGGATGGCGGACATTGCTGAAGATACGCCTGACCCGGAAGGCTATCGTATTGATTATTTTGCCGATCAGTTCTGATTATTCGATGATCTTTCTCGCATGCTGATACGATTATTGATGGTGTTATGGCTCGTAGCACCGTACGGCCAATCGCTGGCAGAGTCTGCTGACTCATCAGTGAGTGCTCGGCTACCGGCGGCGGTATCTGGTGCGATGGTCAATCCGCATTGCCCTGTTGATGCCACAGACGCAGTCTGTGCTGAATGTATTGCGCTGACTTGTTGTGTGGCTGTGATACAGCCAGATGTTGGTTTCTTTGGCATCGTCCCTGTTATTTGCGGGTATGCAAATACCCCGGCCTTTCTTTGCCTGCCTGACTTCCCCTCCCCGATCGACCATCCTCCACAGATTGCCACCTGATTGTTGTCGGTGTTTGTCAGCACGGATATGCTGGTTATTTGTTGTTATCGATGATGCGGTAATCTGCCATCTGGCAGGTTGCTGTTGTATGGAGGATATCTTATGCATGTTCCTGTTTTGCCTGAGATGGCGCAGCCGGATCTTTCTCGCCGCCGCTTTGTTCAGGGGGTTGCAGCAGCAGGTGCTGCATTCAGTCTGGGTGTTGGTGCTGCTGTGCCGTTGCAGAGTCGGCTTGGGCCGGATACTTTGCGGGGTCAGAACTTTACTTTAACCTATACCCCGACTGAGGTGAATTTTACTGGCACGCAGCGTTGGGCTACTGCTATCAATGGCTCAGTGCCAGCGCCGACCCTGCGATTTCGCGAAGGAGAGACGGTGACCCTGGATGTTGTCAATCGCCTGGCGGAAGATACGTCTATCCACTGGCACGGTCTGATCCTGCCGAGTTCACAAGATGGTGTGCCGCATATTAGTGAAGGTTTCACTGGTATTCGACCCGGTGAACAGTTTCGCTATCAGTTTCCGCTGGTGCAGAATGGCACCTATTGGTATCACAGTCATTCTGGTTTTCAGGAACAGATGGGGGCCTATGGTGCGATTGTGATTGAGCCAAAAGCAGGCTATCCGTTTGCGTTTGATCGTGAATATGCCCTGGTGTTATCCGACTGGAGTGATGAATCACCAGAAGCGGTTTACGCGACATTGAAAAAGATGCCGCATTATTACAATCAGCGTGAGCGTACCCTGGGTGATACCTGGCAGCAGTTGCAGAAAGATGGCGTCGCTGGTTTTTTTGCTGATCGTGACATGTGGAACCAGATGCGCATGTCGGATCGGGATATCTCGGATGTTACCGGTGCTATCTATACTTTTTTATTGAACGGAGTGCCGCCGGCAACGGGGTGGCTCGGTTTGTTTCAGCGTGGCGAGACAGTGTTGCTGCGTATTATTAACGCTGCCGCGATGACCCTGTTTGATGTGTGCATTCCGGGCCTGCAGATGACGGTGGTCGCTGCGGATGGCCAATATATTGAGCCGGTCAGTGTGGACGAAATCCGGTTTGGTGTTGCGGAAACGTATGATGTGCTGGTGACTCCGAGTGCGGAACAGGCTTATACGATCTTTGCTCAGGCAATTGATCGTTCGGGCTATGCCCGGGGTACGCTGACGCCTGATCCTTCGTGGACTGCTGAGGTGCCAGAGTTAGATCCGGCGCCCGTTCTGGGCCATCGTGATATGGGGATGGCCATGCATCATGCCGGGCACGGCGCGCATCATGCCGGTCATCATATGCAGCCTCGGCGGCGCTCGTCTACGGCTACGCAGCCTGTTGGCCAGCAACTGACGCGTCATGCGTTACCGATGGGTAGTGGCCCGGCTGGTTTTGGTAGCCGGGCACGGGTAGTGCATGCATCAACGGAATATGGTCCGCAGGTTGATATGCGGGCGGATGCTGCGGTCTATCAACTGGACGACCCAGGGGTTGGCTTGCGTAATAACGGGCGGCGGGTATTGACCTATGCGGATTTATTTAATTTATATCCGACCCCGGATCCGCGTGAACCAGAGCGTGAGATCAATTTGCACCTGACGGGTAATATGAGCCGTTATATGTGGTCGATCAATGGCATTTCGTTTGCAGATGCAGAGCCTTTGTTTCTGCAGCTGGGCGAGCGGGTGCGTATCAATCTGCTGAACGATACGATGATGAATCATCCGATACATTTGCACGGTATGTGGAGCGATCTGGAAACGGGCGACCCGCAACGAATCCCACGTAAACATACTGTGATAGTGCAACCGGGTGCCAAAATCAGTTATCTGGTGACCGCAGATGCGCCCGGTGGCTGGGCCTATCATTGCCATTTGTTGTATCACATGCTGGGTATGTTCCGGCATGTCATTGTGCGCTGAGGAGAGGGTGATGAACAAGATGACTATTTTGTTGGGTCTGATCCTGTCCTGGTTGAGTGCTGGTGCGTTGGCGATGGGTGAAGCAGATCCATTACTCAGCCGGGTAGTGATTGATCAACTGGAAATCCGCGATGCCGCTCATCACCGACCCTGGGTATTAGAAGCACAGGGCTGGACCGGATATGACCTGCATAAGCTCCGCTGGAAGGCGGATCTGGAATGGGTAGAGTCAGAGCTGGAAGAAGCGGTGGTGCAGGTGTTATACAGCCGGGCGGCAGATCCTTACTGGGATTGGCAGATTGGCTGGCAGTACCAGAGTCGTCCGCGACCGGAGCAGCATGCACTGGTGCTGGGGGTGCGGGGACTTGCGCCTTACTGGCTGGAAACAGACGCTGCCTTGTTGCTTGGGAAACAGGGTCGGATGAGTATTCAGCTTAAGCTGGAGCATGAAATGATGTTGACTCAGCGCTGGGTATTGATTCCGGAATTGAGTACGCAGTGGCAGCGGCGTATTGAACCCGGCCTGGGTTCTGGCGCGGATCTGGCTCTGGGTGTGCGTCTGGCGTATGAGATTCGGCGTGAGTTTGCGCCATATTTGGGGCTGGTCTGGCAACGCCGGTTAACTGGCCGTGCACAGATGGCACGTCAGGCGGGTGAGGCTGTATCAGAGACTCAGTGGGTGGCGGGTGTGAAGCTTTGGTTTTAACTAATTAGTAGATCGCTGCTGCTGAGCGCGAGTTCGAGTAGCACCATGAGTCCATCAAGACTATTTTCCGATGCAGAATTGACTGAATATTTCGCCTAACAGGTCATCAGAAGTAAAGGCACCGGTAATGTGAGCAAGGGCTAGCTGGCACTGGCGCAGATCTTCTGCGAGTAGTTCGCCTGCGTACTGATGTTGCTGTGCCTGTTGCAGATGTGCTTCTGCTTGTGTGATCGCTGTCAGGTGGCGACGACGGGCCATGAATTCACCGCCGTCGTTCTGGTGCTGTCCGCAGCAATCTGCTAGGTGGCGACGCAGAGCGTCAATGCCATGTTGTTCCCGTGCACTGAGCACAATCGTCGTTTGTTCGTTGTGGGTCGTGCAGCCGGTAGTTGCGCCGCTCAGGTCGGCTTTGTTGTGTACCCAGGTGATGGGCACATCGGGTGGTAGTTGTTCTGTGTCTGGTTCAGGGTGGCCAATGGTGCCGTCATAGACCCACAGGATACGATCTGCGTCGGTGATGGCGCGTTCAGCCTTGCGGATGCCTTGTTGCTCAATGGGATCCGGGTTCAGGCGTAGTCCGGCTGTATCCAGCAGAGTGAGCGGGATGCCGTTGATCTGAATCACTTCGCGCAGAATGTCCCGGGTGGTGCCCGGAATCTCTGTGACGATGGCACTATCCGTACCGGTCAGGGCATTCAGCAGGCTGGATTTGCCGGCATTCGGCCGCCCGGCAAGCACCAGTGTCATGCCATCGCGAAAAATCCGCCCTCGGTTGGCACTGGTCTGCAGAGCGGCAAGTTGTTTGCTCAGGGTATGCAGGTCGTGCTGTATCTGGCTGTCGGCGAGAAAGTCTATTTCTTCTTCGGCAAAATCTATGGCGGCCTCGACGTAGGTACGTAGCTTGATCAGGCTGGTTACCAGCCCTTCGACACGTTGTGAGAACTCGCCTTGTAACGAGCGTAATGCCAGACGTGCCGCAGATTGGGTCTGGCTGTTGATCAGGTCCGCAATAGCTTCTGCCTGAGCCAGGTCCAGTTTGTCGTTCAGAAAGGCGCGCTCACTGAATTCTCCGGGCCGGGCTAAACGTGCGCCTGAGCCGATACAATGTTGTATCAGTTGATCTAAAATAACCGGGCTGCCATGACCCTGGAACTCAATCACATCTTCACCGGTGAAGCTGTGAGGTGCAGTAAATAACAGAATCAGGCCATTGTCTATCGGTTCGCCACTGGTGCTGTAAAAACTGACAAATTTCACCTGGCGCGGTGTGATCTGGGTGATCTGGCATATCGCTAAACCGATAGATTTTGCCTTCGGGCCAGATAATCGCACAATACCGATACCACCTCGTCCGGGCGGTGTGGCAATGGCGCAAATGGTGTCATGATGCATGCTTTAAACGCAGGATAATTTATGGGACAAAAGAATCAGGTCAGGGATACAGAGATCGCACGGAATAAAAAAGCACGACATGACTATGAAATAACCGATACGCTGGAAGCTGGCCTGGTTCTGCTTGGTTGGGAGGTAAAGAGTCTGCGTGCTAAACGAGTCAATCTGAATGATACTTATGTCTTAATACAACGAGGCGAGGCGTGTCTGGTAGGTGCACATATTACACCGTTGGTGACAGCATCAACACATATCAGGCCTGAACCGGTACGTGCACGTAAATTGTTATTGCACCGACAGGAGCTGAATAAATTGATTGGCTTTGTGGAACGTAAGGGTTATACCCTGGTACCACTACGCTTGTATTGGAAACGAGGGCGTGCAAAATTGCAGGTTGGTCTGGGCAAGGGTAAGAAATTGTATGATAAGCGTGCAGATATTAAGGCCAGGGACTGGCAGCGCGATCAAGCACGGTTATTAAAGAAGCGTTGAGGGTAGGGGATGTTGCGTTTTGCGTCTGATTTGCCGGTGATCACTGACCTGGGTCAGGTGGTTAAGCAGAAGATGCGTTTACTGGATGTTCGAGCGCCGGTGGAATATCTGGCGGGAGCAGTTCCGGGGGCGGACAATATACCTTTGTTAGATGATGTACAGCGTCATCAGGTTGGGCTGGTTTATCAGCAACAGGGGCAGGCAGCAGCCATTCAGCTTGGCCTGAAGTTGATTGATGAGCCCACAAAGCAACAGCGTATTGACCATTGGCAGGTGCATGCTGCGCAGTATCCTGGTGGCGCATTGTACTGTTTTCGTGGTGGTCTGCGCTCCAGAGTCAGCCAACAGTGGTTGTATGAGGCGACGGGTATTCGTTATCCTCGTCTTGCAGGTGGGTATAAGGCACTGCGACGTTATTTATTGCACCAATCGGAACATGATGCTGAGCGGATGCGCCCGGTTGTAATTGCAGGGCAGACCGGGGTGGGTAAAACCCGATTGATTCGATCATTGGCACCGCATCTGGACCTGGAGGGTCTGGCGCATCATCGGGGTTCTGCCTTTGGCCGGTATGCCACAGCGCAGCCGACTCAGATTGATTTTGAGAATCGTTTATTTTACGTATTACATCAGTTAACCCAGGCTGGCCAGGCGTATTTTGTCAGTGAGGATGAAAGTCGCCAGATTGGTTCGCGACATATTCCGCAGCCGGTATATGCTGCACTCAGTCAGGCGCCGGTGGTGGTATTACAGGCGGATTATGAGCAGCGTGTGGCCAGGATTTATCAGGAATATGTGCATGATAGCTTGTCTGATTATCAGCAGGTGCTGGGTATAGAAGTGGGCTTTCAGGCCTGGTCAGATTGTTTACAGGGCAGCCTGCTGCGTATTCAGAAGCGCTTGGGTGGCGTGAATTATCGTAAGATAAATCAGTTATTGCAGACTGCATTGGTGCAACATGCACAGGATCCAATGCAACATCAGGCCTGGATTCGGGCACTACTCACAGACTATTATGATCGCATGTATCATTATCAGTTAACCCGAAAGCAACACCGGATTGTGTATCGTGGTAATGATACGGATGTATGTGATTATTTGTCAGTTCATTACGGCATGCATCCCCAAACGGATATGATGTCGGCACCATAAAATAGTAATTTACAAACTATATGATATAGATATAATTATACGATGCTTGATATACGTGGATATCAGGCTCGACATAATAAAATTTAAATCGTGGGCGAGGTAGGTTGCTTCGACTACAGCCAAAGGGACTAGAGTGACATTTCGGCCCTCTTTGGCATTCACTATTGTTTAATCTCACCGCACGCGGTGAATAACCCTCAGATTGATATGCAGGAGACCAAATGATGGATAAGCCGATTCATGAAATGACATCCCAGGAGCTATTTGATTTAGCTAAATCGCGCAGAACCGAAGAAGCTCAGGTTGCTCGCAGGGAGCTGAAGGATGAGTTGAATAGCTTGCGTCAGGAGCGGCGCGATCTGGATAAAGAGTACAGAAAGTCCGTTAGCGCGATAGAAAAACAAATTGATGCCATCAGAGAAAAAATGTCACCTGATATGCCGGTAGAAAAACGCCGCAGCCGCAATAACAGTGGTAATGTCAGCCGGACTGTACTGGAGACACTACGTTCTTCTGGTGGTCAGATGACAACAACAGACCTGCATGGAGTGTTGCAACAAGCAGGCCTGGATACTTCTAATCTGAGCCAGACGTTATCTTATCTGAAGCGCCAGGAAAAGGTGGTCTCCCCGGCTCGATCTGTTTATCAGTTGGCGGGATAGGCGGTGATACAGGTAAGCGTTGCGCTTACCTGTTTTTGTGTGTTCTGAATGCGACGCAGGAAGGTGCTATGACCTTTGTAGTGACAGAAAACTGCATTAAGTGCAAATATACGGATTGCGTGGAAGTTTGCCCGGTAGATTGTTTTCATGAAGGGCCGAATTTCCTGGTGATCGATCCGGATGAATGTATTGATTGTGCGTTATGTGAGCCTGAGTGTCCGGTAGAAGCGATTCTGTCAGAAGATGATTTACCAGACTCTCAACAGCATTTTGTCGAATTGAATGCGGAATTAGCAGCAGAGTGGCCGGTGATTACTGAACTTGTTGAGCCACCGGCAGATGCTGACGACTGGCGGGACAAGCCGAATAAGCTGGATTTACTCGAACGCTGATTGTATCCAGTCGATTTTTCCTTTGCCGTCCAGCCCGACAACATCAAACCGGCAGTTGCCAGTCCACGCAGAATGCAGCAAAAAATATTCTGCTGCCTTGCGTATCCGGTGTTGTTTGCGGGTATCAATACTTTCCAGTGCATCACCAAAACGAATATCCCGGCGCTGGCGGACTTCGACAAACACGAGCGTATCCTGATCCTGCATGATCAGGTCCAGTTCACCTGATCGGCAGCGATAATTTTTTTTGAGCTCTGTCAGGCCTTGTTGTTGCAGAAATTTTGCCGCCAATTGTTCTGCGATAACACCGGCTTGTTGTTGCCTAAGCCCCATCCGGGACTTCCTGAGGTTGCAGTTGTTTTGTGATGGGTGGTATCTGCCTGACAGGATCATCCAGTTGGAACCAGGTGAGCTGTCGGCCGATATGGTGCTGGTCACTTAAGGATAAGATGCCGCTGACTCCTGTCCAGAGTGCATCGGTGTCGCCTTGCAGACGCGGCATATGCGGCAGAACGCCCAAGGCATCCATACCAAGCGCAAACAGGCGAATATAAGCCAGTTGCCGGTCAGGTGTGGCCGCCAGTATCGAGGCTAAGACTTCCGGCGAGGTAAAGAAAGGCATGTCTGGTACCTGTATGCCGCGCATGTCAGCTAATTGGTGCTTGCTGAGCTTGCCTTGCCAGATGTGTGATGTGGCGTATAAGGGGAGATCGCCGGCGAAATGAAACTTTAATTGTGGTGCAAACCCTTGTGCCTGGGCCTCGCGGGCGATTAAAAAGATCGCATCTATATCGGCGCGCCGTCGCGGATTAAATAGCAGCTCGCGACGAAGCCAGGTCTGTAATTTTTTATGGCGTGCATGACTCTGATCTGACAGTAGCAGTTGGCTGATAGCGGCGCTATGGTCAAAGGTTGCCGGATCATAATAGGCGATAGCCAAAGGGATCTCGCTGAATTCAGACCAGTGGGTCTGAAATGCTGTCGCCAGACGTTGTCCCCAGGTATTGTCTGGTGCCAGTATCGCAGGGTGACGGTGTTGCTCTGACCAGAGACGTACTGCGACCTGACGGGCTTCATCTTCCGGATTCAATGCGATAAAAAACAAACGCGATGGTGGTATTCCGTCAGGGAGGGAAATCTGGTTTAGTGCCAGGACGGGTACGGACAGGTCGGCCAGGGGTAATAAGGCAGCGACGGACGACTTACGCAACGGCCCGATGACCCAGTCTGCACCGTCGGCAACAGCTTGCTGATACACTGCCGGAATCGCCTGGCTGCTATCGTAAAATTGTATGGTGGGTTGTTGTTCCGGTGGCCAGCTGGCTGATTGGTGCAGAATCCCGGCACGTATCACCTTGCTCACAGTTTGATAACGTTCATCCTGCGGCAATAGAACGGCGATGCGCTGGGGAATTTTTGGCGGGGTAGGAAACCAGGTTTGCCAATGCTCCAGCAAGGGCTCCAGTAAGGCCGGGTGATCCGGAAATTGTGCCTGCCAGGTGGGCAGGCTAGCGCGAAATCTGGTTAAATCATCTGCAAACTGCTGACTTAACAGGGCCAGCTCAGCCCAGCCAGTCAGGTGATGTTGTTGCTGATATGACTGTAACGTGGTGGCGCCTAATTGGTTCAGGCTATGCAAAAGTTCTTGTTGTATGGCAAGGCGTTCTGTTGGGTCAGTGATCCATTGTTCTGCACCTGCCAAGGCCTCGACTCGCAACCGGAGGCCTGGGCGCAAACTGATCAGGGCCTGGAAGAATCGTTTGCGTAATTCAGGGTCTGAGCTTTTATTTGGTAATCTTGCCTGTAAGCTCCACTGAATGGGTTCGGGCTGTGCGTCCAGTATGGCCAGTTCGAGTTGTAATACTTGTAACAGTAGGGTGTGGGCATCATTAAAATCTGCTGTTGCCAGTGTCTGTAATGTATTGCGTACCCATTGCACATTGCTGTTATCCGCCAGCAGCTCGGCATTAGCACTGCGCAGCAGTGAGATATGCCGTTCGGTGCCGGTTTGTTGTGCTGCCAGTTGGCGGAATAAATCAGCTGCCCGAGCGTATGCGTGTTGCTGCACCGCTAGCGTTGCATTCGCAGCAATGTCTTCTATTGTTGCGGGTTCGGTAACGGGCGGATCCGGGCGTTGTGGTGTGGTACAACTGATCAGAGTGAGTGATAACAGGCAAATCCCGGCCAGTAGCCGGGACTGCTGTCTGGTGCGATCCCTCGTCATGCTTCAGAGCTGTGCCAGCGCCTGTTCGACATCGGCGATGATGTCGTCAATGGCTTCAATGCCGACCGAAATCCGCACCAGATCCGGGCTGACACCAGCGGCTTCCAGCTCTTGTGCATTGAGTTGGCGGTGTGTGGTGGATGCCGGATGGCAGGCGAGTGTCTTGGCGTCGCCGATATTGACCAGGCGCAGAATCATCTGCAATGCATCAATAAAGCGGCTTCCGGCTGCGGCGTCTCCCTGAATCCCGAAGCTCAGGATACCGGATGCCTGGCCGCTGGTGATTTTCTGGCATAAGGGGTGATACGGGCTGTCGCTCAGGCCGGCATAACTGACCCAGGCAACCTTCGGGTGCTGTTGCAGGTATTTGGCTAATGCCAGAGCGTTGTCACAATGGCGCTGAATGCGCAGGCCGAGTGTTTCCAGGCCTTGCAGAATCTGGAACGCATTCATCGGCGATAAGGCGGCACCCATGTTACGTAATGGTCCGACACGGCAGCGACCAATGTAGGCTGCCGGGCCGAAGGCTTCGGTATAGATCACGCCATGATAAGACGGATCGGGTTCGCTCAGCATCGGGAAGCGTGTCTGTTGTGCCGGCCAGTCGAATTTGCCACTATCGACAATGATGCCACCGATAGAAGTACCGTGTCCGCCGATATATTTGGTCAGTGAGTGAATCACAATATCGGCACCATGCTCTATCGGGCGACACAGGTAGGGCGTGGCCACTGTGTTGTCGACAATCAACGGAATGCCATGACGGTGTGCAATCTCAGCTAATTGTATGATGTCGACTATGTTACCTGCCGGATTGCCAATAGATTCGCAAAAGATCGCCTTAGTCCGGTCATCAATGGCCTGCTCCAGGCCAGTGGTATCTTCGTATGATGCAAAACGCACGTTAATGCCCTGGCTTGGCAGGGCATGGGCGAATAAGTTATAGGTGCCACCATAGAGTTGGCTGGTGCTGACAATATTGTCGCCAGTGACGCAAATGGTTTGTAGTGCGTAGGTAATCGCAGCCATGCCGGAGGCGACAGCGAGTGCAGCAACACCGCCTTCCATCGCGGCGATACGCTGTTCCAGTACATCCGTGGTGGGATTCATGATCCGGGTATAGATGTTACCCGCAACCTTCAGATCAAACAGATCGGCACCATGTTGTGTATCGTCGAAGGTATAAGAGGTTGTTTGATAGATAGGCACAGCGGCGGCGCGAGTGCTGTCGGCCTGATAACCGTGGTGCAGTGCGAGGGTTTCCAGTTGCATCGTAGGGTGTTCCTTAATCAGAGTGGGTTCGGATTTTCAGGGACTGGCGGGCAGCTGCAATGGCTTGACGTACCTGGTCTGGTGCGGTGCCGCCAACATGATTGCGTGCGGCGACAGAGCCTTCCAGGGTCAGATAGTCATACACATCGGCTGCAATCAGGTGGTTGTAGCCTTGTAGATATTCTAGTGACAGGTCTGCTAAATCGCAGCCGGCCTGTACGCAGTGTGCGACAACCCGACCAACCACATCGTGTGCATCACGGAAAGCAAGTCCCTTGCGCACCAGATAATCTGCCAGGTCAGTTGCAGTTGCAAACCCTTGCAGCGCAGCATTGCGCATGGCTGTCTGGTTACAGGTCAGGGTCGGCAACATGGCGGCGAAGACCTTCAGTGAGCCGCGTAGGGTATCGACAGTATCAAACAGAGGTTCTTTATCTTCCTGATTATCTTTATTGTAGGCGAGTGGTTGTGCCTTCATCAGGGTGAGTAAGGCCATCAGATGACCGAAGACGCGGCCACTTTTGCCCCGGATCAGTTCCGGGACATCCGGGTTTTTTTTCTGCGGCATGATAGAAGAGCCGGTACAGAAGCCGTCGGACAGTGTGATAAAGCCGAATTGTGCCGATGACCAGATAATCAGCTCTTCGCTCATACGTGACAGATGTAGCAGAATCAGACTGGCGGCAGCACTGAATTCAATGGCAAAATCACGATCGCTGACTGCATCCAGAGAGTTTCTGCAAGGTGCGCTGAAATTCAGCAGGCTGGCGGTCAGATCACGATCAATCGGATAGGTCGTACCGGCTAGTGCAGCTGCACCCAGTGGCATCTGATTCATCCTGGCAGCACAGTCATTCATACGGCTGGTATCGCGTTGCAGCATCTCAAACCAGGCCAGCATATGATGCCCGAAGGTGATCGGCTGAGCGGTTTGCAGGTGAGTGAATCCGGGCAGTATCGTGTCCGCTTCACGCGCGGCAATATCCAGGATGGCAGATTGCACTTGCTGCAGAGCTGTGCAAACTGCCTGGATTTCATCTCGTAGCCATAGCCGGATATCAGTCGCGACCTGATCATTGCGTGAGCGTCCGGTATGCAGTTTTTTACCGGTCTCACCGATCGCTGCGGTCAGAGCCGCTTCGATATTCATATGCACATCTTCTTGTGCGACTGACCAGACGAAGGTGCCTTGCTCAATCTGAGTGGCAATGCATTCCAGCCCGGCGACAATGTCATCACACTCGGCTTGTGTCAGAATCTTCTGCTGTGCCAGCATCCGGGCATGGGCGATAGAGCCTTGGATATCATATGGTGCCAGGCGCTGATCAAATGTGACAGATGCGGTAAAGGCCTCAACAAACTGATCAGTTGGCTCATTGAAGCGACCAGACCATAACTTTTTATCGCTCATTGTGTTTCCGGAAAAGGAGGCCTCAGGGTGTTGGTATTGTGTGTGAGTTGTTTGTGGCAAGAGAGGTGTCAGTTGCGCCAGAAGTCACATTTTGTTGCTATATAAATGAGTGATTATTCACAGCCTGCATTGTTGACATTGTAAAAGTCAATCACTTCGCGGCAATTTCTGCGGATGCTGCGTCGGTGTAAAAATAAGTCATTGTTTAATAAAGATAAAATTTTTTTTGTTCAGATATTGATCAATGCCGGAAAAGCCTGATAAAACGGTGTGATAGCGGCCTTATTCCGGGGGTTTTACACAGAGTTATCCACAGGATTTGTGGATAACTGCAGGACCCTTGAAAAATGCTCACATGCGCCTTGTCCACGACACCTTTTCGTCGCGTCTTTGCTGCGCTCGTGACGTCGCCAGAGGTGTCCTGTGCCAAAACACCCGGCAAGACAGAACGGCTATGTTACACTGACGACTATTTGTTCCGGAAACATCTCGTTGCTTGCGGCGGAGACAACACAATGTTTGCAGGTGCTGGTATGGCAAGTCGTTATGTAGATCGTATTTTACGTGCCCAGGTCTATGATGTGGCGTGTGAGTCTGCATTGACCCGGGCACCCAGGCTGAGTCAGCGTCTCAATAACCAGATTCTGCTCAAACGCGAAGATGAGCAAACAATCTTTTCGTTCAAGCTACGGGGTGCATATAACAAAATTTACGGCCTGTCTGCTGCTGATCGGGCGCGGGGAGTGATTGCGGCCTCAGCCGGAAATCATGCGCAGGGAGTGGCACTGGCCGGACACCGTCTGCAGATACCTGCCACGATTGTGATGCCGGGCACCACGCCGGGTATCAAAGTGGACAACGTACGTCGGCTGGGCGGTAAGGTGATACTGCATGGTGATTCGTATGATCAGGCGAATCAGTTTGCGCAGCAACAGGCCACAGCACAACAGTTGAGTTTTATTCATCCGTTTGACGATCCGGCAGTGATTGCCGGGCAAGGCACGATCGGAGCAGAGATTGTACGCCAACATGCCGAGCCGATTGCAGCGATTTTTGTTCCGGTCGGTGGTGGTGGCCTGATTGCAGGTATTGCGGCATTTATCAAACAGATTCGCCCTGAAATTAAGATTATCGGGGTAGAACCAGAAGATGCACCAACCCTGCATCAAGCACTGGCAGCCGGGTGTCCGGTACGTCTGGATCAGGTCGGCTTGTTTGCAGATGGTGTTGCGGTACAGCAGATTGGTGCTGAAACCTTCCGCGTGGCGCAGGAACTGGTGGATGAAGTGATCCTGGTCAGTACCGATCAGATCTGTGCAGCGATTAAGGCAATCTTTGAAGATACCCGCACAGTAGCCGAGCCAGCGGGTGCCCTGGCGGTGGCCGGCATTCAGCGTTATCTGGTGCAACATCCGTTACAAGATCAGACATTGATCGCGATCCTGAGTGGGGCCAACATCAACTTTGAGCGATTGCGCCATGTGGGTGAACGGACCGAAGTGGGTGAGCAGCGCGAGGCCCTGCTGGCCGTTGAAATTCCTGAACAACCGGGGAGCTTCCTGCGATTCTGCCGCGCACTGAAGGCACATAACATCACCGAATTTAATTATCGCTATGCTGACGGACAACGCGCACAGGTATTTTGTGGCGTTACCCTGGCACCGGGTGAAAATGATGCTGCACATCTGGCTGCTGAACTGCGTACTCAGGGATACACAGTCGTCGATATGACTGATAACGAAGTCGCCAGGTCACATATTCGCCATATGGTTGGCGGGACAGCACCCCAGGTGACAGATGAACGGATTTATCGGTTTACCTTTCCGGAACGTCCTGGTGCCCTGCTGCGTTTTTTATCTGGTTTGAGTGATCGATGGAATATCAGCCTGTTTCATTATCGTAATCATGGCGCAGCCTATGGTCGCGTGTTGGTTGGTATCCAGTTGCCGGTGCAGGCACGCGCAGGTTTTGCCGCCGCTATGGCGGAGGCCGGATATGACATTGCGGATGAAACTGAGAACCCGGCGTATCGTTTGTTTGCTCAAGGTGGCTTATCCACGGGAGAACATCATGCATCCTCTGCTACTCATTCTTAGTCTGATCTTCAGCACCAGCCTGAGTGCTGCCACAGGCGGTGGCCTTATTGCCGACAACACCGCAGGCACTATTGCTACTTTGCAAGACCAGACCCATGTGATCACAGGTGGTACTGCCCAGGGTGGCAACCTGCTGCACAGCTTTCGCGAATTCAATGTCGAGACCGGTCAGACTGCTGACTTTCAGGCAGCAGCGGATACTCAGAATATCGTCAGCCGGGTAACCGGCACCAACAACAGCTGGATAGATGGCAAAATCAAAAGCACCACCAGCAATGCCGACCTGTATCTGGTCAACCCGAACGGCATCGTGATGGGCAAAAATGCCAGCCTGGATGTGAATGGTGCATTTCATGCGACCACCGCCGACTATGTCACCCTGGCAGATGGACAGCGCATCTATGCTGATCCTGACCAGGGCGTGACCCTGACCGTTGCCGCACCGGAAGCCTTCGGCTTCCTGGACACGAGTGTTGGCAAAATCCAGATCAATGGCAGTCAGCTGCAGGTCGCAGATGGCCAGGCGATCAGCCTGATCGGTGGCGAGATCGACATCACCTCAGGCGCAAAACTCCAGGCTGCTGGTGGACGAATCGACCTGGTCGGGGCGGCCTCAGCCGGTGCAGTCAAACCCACTCCGAACGGTATCACCAATACCACTATAACCAAAGCAGATATCAGCCTGGCCGATAGCACCATCACCGTCGACAACCACGCTAATAGCCAAACAATCGGCACTATCCGGGTACAGGGTGCAGACATCACCGCAAACAACAGTTTTTTGTGGGCAGACAACAACAGTGCGGTTAATGCTGCTGGTCATAGTGTGGAACTGAGTGCCACAAAAGATATTCGGTTCACTGGCTCACGCTCACAGATCGCAGCGAACGTTAATAACAGTGGAAAAGGTGGCTCAGTCAGCTTGGACGCAGATAACCAGATAGCGTTTTCAGGTGCGCAGATCTTTGTGAATGCAAATGACGCTGGAACCGACGCGGGTGATGCTGGTAATCTGACGCTAAATGCTCGCGATATTCATTTCACTGATGCAGCCCAGCTGGGTGCAGTTACCGATGGAGCCGGAAATGGTGGTGATATAACTCTGAATGCCTCCGGGACAGTGTACTTTTCCGATGCCATTACTGGTATCAATGGCTATCAACCCAGCGGTATTTTTGTATTTACCAACAGTGCTGAAAGTAATGCGGGTTCCGGCGGCAAAATCACCATTCAGGCGTCAGATATTAAGTTTGCTGCCGGAGCTGACATCAATGCAACCACATATGGCACAGGTCAGGGTGGCTCAGTCAACCTTGACGCAACTGACCAAATCACGTTTCAACAACGCGCACAAGCGCGCGTAGATTCAGTTGGCA
>JAHDCB010000166.1 GCA_020630035.1 Gammaproteobacteria bacterium | reverse complement strand
GAACCCACGTAGTCAGCTTGGAAGGCTGAAGTTTTACCATTAAACTACACCCGCAATAGGGTACCGCAGCTCAATTGAGATGGGGAAAAGATGGTGGAGGGAGGAGGATTCGAACCTCCGAAGGCTGAGCCGTCAGATTTACAGTCTGATCCCTTTGACCGCTCGGGAATCCCTCCAGATAAAGCCCGTCAATTTTCTAATAAAATCGACAATCTGTCAATCGCCTGCTTCGTCTGATCGTTGCTGACGCACCTTGACCAGCAACTGATCTGTCAGCGCCAGCATATTCGGGTGAGATAGGCCACGCGCATTTTTGTAGCGCCCATCCACCACCAGAGTGGGGACACTACGAATGTCATAACGCTGCAACAAAGTCCTGGCCCGATTCAGCTTAACCTGCACAGAAAACGACCGCATCGCCTGATCGAATTGCGCCAGATCCACGCCCTGCGCCTGCAAGAATGCATCTATCGCCTGGCGCGTCTGCAACGCATTGTCCCTGACATGCATCTCATCAAACCAGGCATGATGCAAAGATTCAGCCAGCCCGAGTGACTGCAAGGCGTAATAGGCCCTGGCATGCAGATCGAACTGACGACCAAACAAGGCCGGCACCCGCACAAACTCAACATCTGCAGGCTTCGTCTTCAGCCAGGCCTCAAGTCTGGGCTCAAAACTGAAACAGTGCGAACAACCGTGCATAAAAAACTCAACAACCTCGATCTTATCACCGGGACGACCATGGTCCGGCTCCGGCAGGATCAGGGTATAGTCCTGGTTTTCATCAAACACCTTAGCGACTACAGGCCAGGCCAGCAGCACGCACAGTCCACATAAGATTGCACGCCAGAATTTATCAGACACAGCATACCTCCAACACAATCATGATCAGGACGGTACTGAAACTCAGTGCAGACCCTGCATATATTCAGCAACCGCTTGCATTTCCGCCTCACTCATCTTGGCCGCCACAGTGCGCATCATAGACGCCATATCATTCGCCCGGGCACCCTGACCAAACTGCTTCAGTTGCTCCACAGCATACGCTGCATGCTGCCCGCTGACCCGTGGAAAACCTGCTTGCGGATTGCCAGCACCGGCCGGCCCATGACAGGCAGCACAGGCAGCCACGCCCTTCGACTTGATACCAGCATGATAAATCGTCTTACCCAACTCAACCTGATCCGCTGCCGCAGTACCGGCACTGACTGTCTGCTCGGCATAGTAGGCTGCCAGATTCTGCATATCGGCATCTGACAGGTTAGCGACCATCGCCATCATGGTCGGGTCGGCCCGCTGGCCACTTTTATAATCCTGCAGCTGCTTATACAGATAGCCCGCATGTTGTCCAGCCAGCTTCGGGAAGGTTGGGGCCGGACTATTACCATCCGCACCATGACAACCCATACAGGTAGCTGATTTCGCCTTACCGGCTGCTGCGTCTCCCACAGCATATACAGGTGCTATTGCGAAGCTGATTATCACAGTCAGGCTCAACAACATTTTTCGCATAGTATTTTCCAGATCATTACCAAAGGTCAGTTTCAAAAATTGAAGCAGCGGGCTATTATAGCCCAGGATGAATCAGCCGGGATAACGAAAAACCCGGCAGACAACTGACTCCACCGCAACCTCATGTCGGCAGCACTATGTCAATAACACGCTACCTCCCACAACTTCTGGCAGTTGTATTCACCCTCTTTTTTATCGCTCTCGGCATCAATCCGGTCTCACGTGAAGTCTGGATTGCAGAAGTAATTCCGGTCGTACTGATCTTTGCCGGCTTAGTATTCACTTACCAACGTTTTCAGTTCAGCCATCTGGCCTATGGTCTGATGGCGATCTGGCTGTTCTGGCACACCATCGGTGGGCACTACACCTTCGCTCAGGTACCATTTGGCTGGATTACTGATCTCATCGGCGCAGAACGCAATCATTTTGACCGGGTCGGTCACTTTGCCATTGGCCTGTACGCCTTTCCGATGGCAGAATGGCTATTACGCAAACAATTATGTGGACTGAAGCTCGCACTGTGCTTCAGCTTGTTTTTCATTATGAGTATTGCCGCTGGTTACGAAATCATCGAATGGTGGTATGCGGTACTGGAAGGCGGCGATGCCGGTGTGGAGTTTCTCGGCTCACAAGGCGATGTGTGGGACGCACAAAAAGATATACTGGCAGACACACTCGGTGCTGTCAGTGCCTTAACACTGTTGTATATCTTGCGCCCCGAATATCGGGATGAATGAGATCGAGCAGTTTTTACAGGCACTGCAAACACGTCACCTGTCAACGCACACGCTAGCCGCATACCGGCGAGACCTCATCCACTTCCAGACCTGGTGTACGCGCCAGCAGAAATCACTGGCAGACATCACGCAACCCGGACCAATCCGGCGCTACCTGAGCGACAGCCACCGGCAGGGACTGAGCGCCACCAGCCTGCAACGGCACCTGTCCTGCCTGCGCCGGTTTTACCAATACCGACTCAAACAAAACCTGTGCACACAAGATCCGACAACCGGCGTACGCGCACCTAAGGCACAACGCAAGCTACCGGCCAGTCTGGATGTTGATCAGATGACCCGGCTGGTACAGCTTCCCTGCCAGCAACCTGCCGACTATCGTGATCGTGCTATACTCGAATTGTTTTACGCCACCGGCCTGCGCCTGAGCGAACTGACCGCCCTGAATATCAGTGACCTGCATCAACATGCAGGCATCCTCAAGGTCACCGGAAAAGGCAGCAAACAACGCCAGGTGATGCTTGGCCGTCAGGCTAACCAGGCAATACAAGCCTGGCTACGAGTACGTGACAAACTGGCTGCTGACGGCGAGGTTGCCGCTTTTGTCGGACAACGCGGACGTCGCTTCAGTCAACGCAGCATCCAGCGGATGGTGCAGCAACGCGCAATACAACAGGGCATGCCACGTCACGTGCACCCACATATGCTGCGTCATGCGTTTGCCAGCCATTTACTGGCTTCTTCCGGCGACCTGCGCGCGGTGCAGGACTTACTAGGCCATGCCGACATCAACACCACGCAGATTTATACTCACCTCGACTATCAGCACCTGGCACAGGTGTATGACCAGACCCATCCCCGGGCACACCGCTCACCCGATCATTCAAAACAGGAGACCTGATGCAGGCCACCGCAGTACGCGATCTTATCGTCAACACACTCACAGAACACCAAGCACAAGACATACAAGTATTAGATGTCAGCGCGTGGAACAACAGCCTGACAGATTTTTTTGTGATTGCTTCCGGCAACTCACGCCGTCAGGTGATTGCCTGCGCAGAGGCTGTGATGCAACAGACCAAACAGGCTGGCGAAGAAATTCTGGGTCACGAAGGCCTGAGCGAAGGAGAATGGGCGCTGGTTGATGCAAACTGCGTTCTGGTGCATATCATGCAGCCACCCGTCCGGGACTATTATCAACTGGAAAAATTGTGGACGATACC
>JAHDCB010000165.1 GCA_020630035.1 Gammaproteobacteria bacterium | reverse complement strand
ACTATTACTCCTCATTACGCCTTGTCAGCACAAAAAATGACTCAAAATCATTGCCTCTCAGCTAATTGAGGACACCCCCTAGAAACCCTGTGGTAGCAAATCACCACATCAGTTTGAATCGCACCCATCGGCATGGTGGATGACACATGCAGCATATCTGTATCGAATCAAGCCCTGACTTCCCGTGGGGCAACCCTACAACCACCTTTAAACTGTAAGGCATTGTTATGTTAGATCCCGCGCTGTTGCGTCAGGATGTCTCGGGTATCGCTGCGCGACTAGCGCAACGTGGCTTCACGCTGGATATAGCGCATTTCCAATCGCTGGAAGCCAGGCGCAAGACACTCCAGATCGAAACACAACAATTGCAAAGCGAGCGGAATACCCGGTCAAAACAGATTGGACAGGCAAAGGCACGCGGAGAAGCCATCCAGCCACTGCTGGATCAGGTAGCAAATCTGGGCGAGCAGCTACAACAAGCTACCGAGGCTCTGGATGAGGTGCAGGAACAATTGCGTCAGTTGCACCTGGAAATCCCGAATCTGCCGGATGCCTCAGTGCCAGACGGCGATTCAGAACAGGATAACCGGGAGGAGCGTGTCTGGGGAGAACCGACCAGGTTTGATTTTACGCCACAAGATCATGTGGACTTAGGCACCAACCTGAATCAGCTGGATTTTGATCGGGCCGCAACCCTGACCGGATCGCGGTTTGTGGTGATGCAGGGCCAGATAGCGCGTCTACATCGCGCCCTGGCGCAGTTCATGCTGGATACCCATACACAAATGCATGGCTATATTGAGGTACAGGTGCCCTACCTGGTGAATGCAGATAGCCTGTATGGAACCGGGCAATTACCAAAGTTTCAGCAAGACCTATTCCAATTAAACGAAACGCCGTTTTTTCTGATCCCTACCGCCGAGGTGCCAGTCACCAATCTGTTACGTCAACAGATTGTGCCCGCCAACCAACTACCCTGCCGCTGGGTCGCACACACCCCATGCTTCCGCTCCGAGGCCGGAGCCTATGGGCGGGATACACGCGGCATGATCCGGCAACATCAGTTCGATAAAGTAGAACTGGTACAAGCAGTGCGGCCAGAAGACTCCGCCGCCGCCCTGGAGACCCTCACCGGACATGCCGAAGCAATTTTGCAAAAGCTGGCACTGCCATATCGGGTTGTCACCCTGTGCACGGGAGACCTGGGCTTTGCAGCCAGCAAAACCTATGACCTGGAAGTCTGGCTACCAGGACAAAACCAATATCGTGAAATTTCGTCCTGCTCCAGTTTTCTGGATTTTCAGGCGCGGCGCTTACAGGCACGCTGGCGCGACCCGGCCAGCGGCAAGCCAGCGTTACTACACACACTGAATGGATCCGGCTTAGCCGTGGGGCGCACCCTGGTGGCAGTACTGGAAAACTACCAGCAGGCAGATGGCAGCATCCGGGTACCAGAAGTGCTACAGCCCTATCTGGGCGGTACCAGCGTTATCGCACCGATGCAATCATAAACATTACAAACAACACCAGGCCGATCAACGGCAGAACCAGGCCAGACCAGTCACCTGGCTGTGCCTTCGGGCTGTTTTTCATCCAGTGCTTCGCCTGTGGCCATAAAAATACCAGCAGGCCAACAATGAGTAATGCGGAACCAATTTGTAACCAGGTCGGCATAATATCTAACGCACCCTAAACAATGTATCAACTGAGTGTTGCCCTGACGATATCGTAAGCATTCACAAAATCAGCAGCAGACACCACCTTTTTACCCGGCAATTGTAGTTGCGTGATACGGATGGTACCAGCACCGGTAGCCACCACAATACCCGCAGCATCAGCCTGCAGCACCATGCCAGCGGCGGGTGCTGACCCAGCGGCAGGCGAGCCTGACTGAGCCTGCCAGATGCGCAATGCCTGATTCTGCCAACGGGTTTGTGCCACCGGCCAGGGATTAAACGCCCGAATCTGACACAGAATGTGATCGGCAGGCTGCTGCCAGTCAATCCAGGCCTCGGACTTCTGCAATCGCCGCGCATACGTTTTGCCGGTCGCCGGTTGCGGCGCCGCCACCAACTGCCCCGTCGCGATACCGGGCAAGGCCGCCAGCAAGGCCGCCGCACCCTCCGCTGCCAGCTTGTCACTCAGGGTTTGGGCATTGTCGGTCGCCGCAATCGGCAACGTACGAGCGAGCAATACCGGCCCGGTATCCAGCCCCGCATCCATCTGCATGATGCAGACGCCGGTTGTATCATCACCCGCAGCAAGCGCGCGCTGCACCGGTGCCGCACCACGCCAGCGCGGTAACAATGAAGCATGCACATTGACACACCCCAGCCGAGGTGTCTCCAGCACCGCCGGCGGCAATAACAAACCATACGCGACCACAATCATCAGATCAGCCTGCCAGGTAGCGAGGTTGCTAACGGCTGCTGGTTCTTTAAAAGATACTGGCTGCATCACCGGCAACCCGGCCTGCATGGCCAATGCCTTCACCGGACTGGCGGTTGCCTTACGACCACGCCCGGCCGGCCGGTCTGGCTGGGTGTAGACCGCAACCACATCATGCTCACTGTCCAGCAATGCTTGTAGCGCTGGCACAGCAAAGACTGGCGTACCGGCAAATACAAGACGTAAAGGTTGTGTCATAATCCGCACCCGATTCAGAAAACGCCCAACAAACTTAACTACATGGTTTTATGGATTTTAAAGCAGTTCGCGCTTTAATTGCCGATGACTTACGTGCTACTGATCAATTGATTCTGGAATCACTGGCATCGGACGTGGTGCTGATCAACCAGATCGGGCACCACATGATCAACAGTGGTGGCAAACGGCTGCGCCCGATGCTGGTGCTGCTAACGGCACGTGCACTCGGCTACACAAATATGCAGCATCTTGATCTGGCTGCCATCATTGAGTTTATTCATACCGCCACCCTGTTACATGATGACGTGGTTGATGGCTCAGAACAGCGTCGCAACCAGGAGACCGCTAATCAGGTCTGGGGCAATGCCGCCAGCGTACTGGTGGGTGATTTTATCTATTCGCACACCTTTCGCATGATGGTGACACTGGATAACATGCGGATCATGGAGATTTTATCGGCAGCAACCAACCGGATTGCTGAAGGTGAAGTGATGCAGCTGATGAACAGTCACGACCCGCACCTGGATGAAGCCCGTTATCTGGAGATCATCGCACGCAAAACCGCCACCTTATTTGCCGCCGGCACCCGTGTCGGTGCCGTGATCAGCCAGGCGCATACCGAACAGGAACAAGCCTGTGCCGAATATGGCCACCACCTTGGTATCGCGTTCCAGATTGTGGATGATATGTTAGACTATGGGGCTTCGTCACAGCAGATTGGTAAAAACCTGGGCGACGACCTGGCTGAAGGCAAACTGACCCTGCCGGTCATCCGCGCGCTGCAAATGAGTGATCCCAACACACAAGACCAGTTACGTCAGATCATTCAGCACAACCGTATCGAAC
>JAHDCB010000164.1 GCA_020630035.1 Gammaproteobacteria bacterium | reverse complement strand
CTCAGCTGGATGCCATATCCTGGAAAAAACGACCCATTTTTAGAAGTTCCCTTAAGAGCTTTTTCATTGCCCAGTCAAAACTGATCAGTTTGCGTGGCATGGTTTGTTTCTCCACACGTAGATATGAAATCTTGGCTGACTAAGATGTAGTAGAGAGTTTCTGGCCTAGTTAGCGGATTTTCAGGCTGGCCAGGCCGATCAATACCAGAATGACGGTGATGATCCAGAAGCGCACGATAACGCGTGGTTCCGGCCAGCCCTTCAGTTCAAAATGGTGATGCAGCGGTGCCATGCGGAAGATACGGCGGCCGGTTGTTTTGTATGAGGCAACCTGCAGGATGACCGACAAGGTCTCCATCACGAAGATGCCGCCCATGATGAATAGTATGATTTCCTGTCGTACCATGATCGCGACCATCCCGAGCGCGGCACCGAGTGCGAGTGCTCCGACATCGCCCATAAAGACCTGGGCCGGATAGGTGTTAAACCACAGGAAGCCGAGTCCGGCTCCGACCAGTGCGGCACAAAAGACCGCCAGTTCGCCTGTGCCAGGCAGATGTGGTATCAGCAGATAGTGTGCAAGTCCGGCATGGCCGGAGACATATGCAAAAATCATTAGCGCTGCTGCCACCAGCACACAGGGCAGAATTGCCAGGCCGTCTAATCCGTCGGTCAGGTTGACTGCATTGGACGTACCGACAACGACGAAATAGCTGAGTAGCAGATAGGCAGGCCCCAGCTCAAATACCAGGTCTTTGGCAAAAGGAATAAACAGTTGGGTTTCGGCTGGCAGGCTGGCAGTATGGTACAGCGTGATGACTGCGACCAGTGCCAGGCCAGATTGCCAGGCATACTTCCAGCGGGCGGCAAGTCCCTGGCTGTTTTTCAGTACCAGCTTTTTGTAGTCGTCCCACAATCCGACCAGGCCGAATGCCAGGGTAGTCAGTAACACTACCCAGATATACCGGTTATTCAGGTCGGCCCAGAACAGGGTGGCAATTGTGATCGCAAGCAGGATCAGGGCACCCCCCATGGTGGGTGTGCCAGCCTTCGGGATATGGCTTTGTGGTCCATCGTCTCGCACCATCTGGCCGACCTTGTAGTGGCTGAGCCAGCGAATCATCGGGCCACCGATCAGTAATGAGACCAGCAGTGCAGTCAGGACGGCCAAGATGGTGCGGAGTGTGATGTAGCGAAAAACACTGAATCCGCTGAGGTAAGTGCTGAGCAGGTCAGCCAGTTCATACAACATGTAGGTGATAAGTGTTGGGTGCGTGGGCTGTGAGCCGGCTCGGACTCACGCTGGTCCTAAGGGGCGTTCTCAATTAGCTTCAAGGCTTGATTTCGGCCCTTTTCTGCGCTGACTGCGTTGCAATTCGTCGCAATAGAACGACTCATTGCGCCTTGTCAGCACAAAAAATGACTTAAAATCATTTCCACTTAGCTCATTGAGAACGCCCCCGGTGCTGAGGCGCGTTCCATGCGTTTTAGTGAGCAATCAGTTGTTGCACAATATGTTCCATCTGAGCACTGCGTGAGCCTTTGATCAGGATGCTGTCTCCGGGCTGTGCTGTCTGGTGCAGGTAGTCCAGTAATGCTGCCTGGGTGGCAAAATGTGGACTGCCATGCGTTGTACTTGCCTGCTGGCTGTCGGTACCGCAGCTGAGTAGTCGTTCGATGCCGAGTTGTTGTGCAGTCTGACCCAGTTCGGTGTAGTGATTGGTACCTTCTGGCCCGGTTTCAGCCAGATCTCCCAGGATCAGCGTGCGCCGACCAGGTGCCTGACTCAGCACTTGCAAGGCAGCCCGGACGGAATCGGCATTTGCGTTGTAGCTGTCATCAATGATCCAGCCATCTTGTTGACTACGGTGTGGGCTGAGCCGCCCCGCAACGGGTGATAAGGCCGCCAGGCCGGCGATGATGTCAGCAGCAGGCAGACCAAGTTGCTCGGCGATGGCGATGGCGGCCAGTGCATTCTGTCGGTTATGTTCGCCAGCCAGTTGCAGGGTGATGGCATAGGTCTGGCGCGCTGTCTGTACCTGGAAGGCGGCATGGTAGCCGGTGGTATGCCAGTCGATCTGGTAGTTGAGGCCGCGAACGTCAGCTGTCTCGGTGATGCCGAAGGTACAGGTTGCGATTTGTTGTGCATCCGCCAGGGATTGCCATAGGTCGGCATAGGCGTCATCGGCGTTGTAGATGAAGGTGCCGCCCGGAGTGAGTCCCTGGATGATTTCAGCCTTCGCCTGGGCAACACCGGCGACGCTGCCGAAGCCAGCCAGGTGCGCGCGCCCGGCATTGTTCAGTACTGCAACCTGTGGCCGGGCGATCTGACTCAGGTAGCCGATCTCGCCCGCATGGTTAGCACCCATTTCCAGGACAGCATAGGGTTCCCCGGCCCAGCGCAGCAGGGTGAGCGGTAGCCCGATATCGTTGTTCAGATTGCCCTGGGTTGCGAGTACTGGATGGCGTTGTGCCAGGATGCTCGCGAGCATTTCTTTCAGGGTCGTCTTGCCATTGCTGCCGGTGATCCCGATCCAGTGGGTATCACTGGCTTGCTGGCGCCAGGCAGCGGCCAGTTGGCCAAGAGCGATGCGTGTATCCGCTACGACGACCTGCGGTAGCGGGCTGTCCTGTATCTGGCTGACGATAGCACCCGCTGCCCCGGCCTGTGCTGCTTGTGCCAGATAATGATGCCCGTCATGATTGGGCCCTTGCAGCGCGATATATAACTGGCCGGGTTGCAGGCTGCGCGTATCGGTGCTGATGCCTCGGTAGGGCGCATCGGCACCCTGTAGCTCGCCCTGTGTATCTTGGGCTACCCTACGTAGCGTGGTTGGTATCAGCTGCATTGGCTTGCTAGTTTTTGGCTTTTGGATACGCTAACTAAGTATTGGAGTTACGTAAAGGTGGTTTGGAGCGATGTGAGCTCAGAGAACAGTCGATTTGATTCAGACTCGTGTGGTGGTTTTTTGCTACATAGTTTATTTTCCACTTATGCATATGTGCGGACTCATAGTGTTGACTTCTTTGTCAGCATTATTTGGATATGCCTTTGATCAAAAAAGAGTTTATCATGGGCAGTCAGCGGAGGTGATATGACACGCATTTGTGTGCCATTCTTTTTTTTCAGGGCAGGTGGTATACAGGTTTGTATGTATACCTTGTTAGTTATTGTTATCCTTGTCTGGCTTATTTTTTTTGAGTTCGCTAAATTTTTCTGCCATGGTGGGGTTCTTTTTCGTTAGCTTTTTGACTGTCAGGTCGTCAGCTTTATTGTTAGCAAGGCGCAGATTGTTTTCAGAACCAAGCAGGGCCTCTTTTGTTTTTTGCAGATGTGTTATTGTTTTGTCGATTTCAGTAATGGCTGTTTTGAATTTTTTAGAAGCTAGTTCGTAGTTGCGTGAGAAGCCTGCTTTAAAGGCATCCAGTTCATCTTCAAAATGCGTAATGTCAATATTCTGAGCCTTGACAACAGCTAGTTCCTGTTTGAATCTGAGTGAGTTTTGTGCGGCATTACGTAATAAAGTGATGATAGGGATAAAGAATTGTGGCATAACTACATACAATTTCTGATCACGATGAGACACATCAAT
>JAHDCB010000003.1 GCA_020630035.1 Gammaproteobacteria bacterium | reverse complement strand
AAACGGATTTCCCTTTTTATCCGCCTCTTGTTTACACTGTTTAGCATACCTCACAACAGAAATCGGATCAGATCCACCTGCCGGTGTGATTTCAATATTCGCTGTACTCAATCGATATCGATCTATCAGATAGTTAAAATATGCAGGCTCAGTTTTTTCGCCTTCACAAACAATCAGAATACGCGCATATTCCTTACGCATAGCCTGCTTTCTGCTCAGGTGTTGTAACCCTTTCGGTTGTCTTGACATCAGAATAACGCAAAGTTTTGCGTAATATCACGGATATAAGGCAAGGCACCATACCGGCCTGACAGATACGCCTGCTCCAGATTTTCAGTTTTTTTACGCGGACTGAAATCTGTTAATGGAAATAGTCGGGTATCCTGCATTTCAGAACGCTCACAAAACCAGATCTGATCTCTTCGGAAGAGTTCCTGATCCAGGATATTGGTTTCATGTGTGGAAAAAACTAACTGTGCACCTGACTGGTTTTCTACCTGACTATGAAAAAAACCAACTAAAAATTTAACCAAGTTTGGATGCAGATTGGTTTGTAATTCATCAATAAATAGGGTGTGTCCTTTGGCTAATCCCTCAATCCACGGGCCAGCCAAACAAAAAATCTTCTGAGTACCACCAGATTCATTATTAAAATCTATTTCGACCATTTCTCCAGAATTTGATTGATGTCCAGCCTTCAATTCTATTTGTTTTATTTCTGACTCTTCATGTATTTTAGCTTCCGGTGAAAAAAGTGATTTAATTTTTTGCACTACATCGGATGGCACTTTTTTTTCATTCACATAAATATCAGAAATGGCAAAGTCTGCTGCCTGTAAAAAATTTAACACTTTATCTTTTCTATCATCCTGACAGCATTCAATTGAAAATTTTGGCCCCCAACCTTCTTCACAGATATGCAGTTTATCCGAAAACCACTGATAGACTGGCAATAATTTCTCACTATTTAATTGTATCGCTGTCGATAAAAATAATGCATCCGGTCGAGTCGATTCTTTCCAGGTTTGTTTGTTACCAATCAAATGAGCACTGAATGTATATTCATATTCATTAGTGCCTGGTCTTAGTTCACGCTTAAACCAGGTTTGCGTGCGCCCCTTAGGAAATGCAAATAACCATTCTTCATGAATCTGCTGCCGAGTTGCGCTGAAGCCATATTGATAACGCACACCATCAAGCAAAATCACCACCTCAAACATGGACGGTGCATCAAGCGTATCTTCACTGAATTTAAATGGCGTCACAGGCAAGGCAGACCTATGGTCTCTGGAACGTAATAGGATCTTCTGCATGACTCGTAATGCCTGGATCAGATTCGACTTGCCACCTGCATTCTGGCCATACAAGGCAGCCGAGCGCAATACCCGCATAGATTTGACTCTCGGCGGCAAGGTCGGCCGAAGTACATTGGTCTCTTCATGTTCCTTGCTGGAATTAGCCACCAGGCTCAGACAGACTTCTTCTCTGATAGAACGAAAGTTTTCTGTTGAAAAGGTTATCAACATTCTCAAACCCATTTAAATGACGGAAAACAGCAGTTTTATGCAAAAACACGCAATTATTTCAATTTTAGCATGCTTTAGTTAGCTTAACCTATCTGAATGACGCAAAAAAATAAAAAAAGGGAGACCGGGTACCTTGTGCATGCGCAAGAATAAATAACCTGTCGCATGCCTCCCATCGCGACGACAGGAGGCAATATCAGACATCAGCCTACTGAATGCTTGGTGTCAGCGCACCTGTTTGGTAGCGATCAGTCATGGTTTCCAGGCTCAGGGGTGTGACCCGGCTCGCCTGACCGGCGGTACCAAATGCCTCAAACCGTTCCACACAGATTTCCCGCATCGCTTCTTTGCTGACTTGCAGATATTTACGTGGGTCAAAATTAGCCGGATTATCGTGCAGATGCCGCCGAATTGAGCCGGTCGCTGCCATACGCAGGTCGGTATCAATATTCACCTTGCGCACTCCGTGCCGAATCCCTTCCTGGATTTCAGCCAGTGGCACACCATAGGTCTCCCCCATAGCACCACCATATTGGTTGATAATCGCTAACCAATCCTGTGGTACCGAAGATGAGCCGTGCATCACCAGATGGGTGTTCGGAATGCGGGCATGAATCTGTTTAATGCGCTCTATCGCCAGGATTTCACCAGTCGGCGGACGGGTAAATTTATATGCGCCATGTGAAGTGCCAATCGCTATCGCCAGGGCATCCACCTGGGTCTGGCTGACAAAATCTGCCGCCTCTTCCGGATCGGTGAGGAGTTGATCATGTCCCAGTACGCCTTCTGCGCCGATGCCATCTTCTTCTCCAGCCATGCCAGTCTCCAGCGAACCGAGACAACCCAGTTCTCCTTCCACTGAGACACCACACGCATGTGCCATCGCAACGACCCGTTGGGTCACATCGACATTGTAGGCGTACTCGGTCGGAGTCTTACCATCTTCACCCAATGAGCCATCCATCATCACTGAGGTAAAGCCCAGCTGAATAGAACGCTGGCAGACCGCAGGTGACACACCATGATCCTGGTGCATACACACTGGCACCTGAGGATATTCTTCTACCGCCGCCAGCATCAGATGACGTAAAAAAGGTGCGCCGGCATAACTACGTGCACCAGCTGATGCCTGCACGATCACCGGCGAATCGGTCGCAGCGGCTGCTTCCATAATCGCCCGGATCTGCTCCAGGTTATTTACGTTGAACGCTGGCACACCATAATCATGCTCAGCCGCGTGATCTAATAACTGACGTAATGTGATCAGAGCCATACTATTTTCCTTATATCAATGCCAGGAGATACCGTAGGGGCGCACGGCTGTGCGCCCCTACGAAGCACATTGTTCTAACATCGTGACCGCCGGTAGTTTTTTACCTTCCAGATATTCCAGAAAGGCCCCGCCGGCGGTTGAGATATAGGAGATGCTGTCTTCAATCTGGTATTTCTGAATCGCCGCAATCGTATCACCCCCACCTGCCAGGCTATAGCCAGGTGCCTGGGCAATCGCCTGAGCAATCGTTTGGGTACCTTGTCCGAACGCATCCCACTCAAACACGCCAACTGGCCCATTCCAGACGATGGTACCGGCACCAGCAATGATGTCTGCCAGTACCTGAGCTGAATCCGGGCCAATATCCAGAATCCGATCATCCGCAGTCACCGAGGCAACCGGTTTGGTAACTGCCACCGCTTCCGGACCAAAAGTCTTGCTGCATACCACATCCGTCGGGATCGGCACACTGGCACCGCGTGCGGCCATTTTGTCGATCAGCCGTCGGGCGGTCTCCACCAGATCCGGTTCGTACAATGATTCGCCAACCGGGTGGCCCATCGCGCGTAAAAAGGTATTCGCGATGCCACCACCAACGATCAACTGGTCAATTTTATCTGTCAGGGCCTCCAGCACACCCAGCTTAGTTGAGACCTTGGATCCGCCAACAATCGCCACCATCGGCCGGGCCGGTTGTGCCAGGGCGCGGGCCAGGCTATCCAGTTCGGCGGTCAGCAGCAACCCGGCGCAGGCAGCGGGTGCGGCAAAGCCAACGCCATAGGTTGAGGCCTGTGCCCGATGTGCCGTGCCAAACGCATCCAGCACAAATACATCACATAATGCCGCATAACGCTCGGCCAGTATCGGGTCGTTCTTTTTTTCCCCGACATTGCAACGGACATTACCTAGTAAAACCACTTCTCCGTTGGCCACTGTAAACGGGTCATCCAGATAACGTTCGATCAGTCGCACCGGCTGACCCAGTTTGGCAGACAAGTCAGCAACAATCGGCTGCAGGCTATCTTCTGGCTGTACCGTACCTTCCTGCGGACGACCCCGGTGCGACATCACGATCACCTGCGCCCCGACCTGCCGTGCATGTTGAATGGTCGGCAAAGAGGCCCGAATCCGCGCATCAGATGTGACTTTACCGCTCACCGGATCAACCGGTGCATTCAGATCAGCCCGGATTAACACCCGCTTACCCGCCAGTTCCAGATCGGTCAGCTTCAGATAAGCCACGTCGCGTCTCCGTAGTTATGCCGACATCACATGTCGCGCCAGGCGCAACATGTTACACGCATAGCCATATTCATTATCGTACCAGCATACCAGCTTCATGAAGGTATCATCCAACGCAATACCTGCCTTAGCATCAAAGATTGATGCCGCCGGATGACCCCGGAAGTCGGTCGATACCACACAGTCTTCGGTGTATTCCAGTACACCGTGCAGATCGCCGGATTGTGCAGCCGCCTGCATCGCAGCGCAAACCGTTTCGTAGCTGGCCGCAGCAGCCAGTTCAACCGTCAGATCAACGACCGATACATCGGAGGTTGGCACACGGAATGACATGCCGGTTAATTTACCCTGCAATGTCGGCATCACCCGACCCAGCGCCTTGGTAGCGCCAGTAGAAGACGGGATGATATTTTCCAGAATACCACGCCCACCACGCCAATCTTTCTTTGAAGGGCCGTCCACTGTTTTCTGGCTGGCGGTCGCAGCATGCACGGTGGACATCAAGCCACGCTTAATGCCCCAGTTCTGTACCAGTACCTGGGTCACTGGTGCCAGACAGTTGGTGGTACAGGAAGCAGCAGAAACAATCGCCTGACCAGCATATTCCTGGTGGTTCACGCCATAGACAAACATCGGTGTCGCATCTTTAGAGGGTGCAGACATCAATACTTTTTTTGCCCCCACCTGCAGGTGTTGCTCACAACCTTCTTTCTGCAGAAACGCGCCGGTGCACTCCAGTACCAGGTCAACCCCCAGCTTGCCCCAGGCCAGATTTGCCGGATTACGATCTGCACTCAGGTGAATCGTTTTGCCATCAACCACTAAATGACCATCCTGCACCTGCACATCAGCCGCAAAACGCCCGTGGATTGAGTCATATTTCAGCATGTACGCCATATAATCCGGTTCCAGCGTACCATTGATGGCAACCACCTCAAAGGTATCTGAAAAATGTTGCGCTATGGCACGTAATGCCATACGCCCGATCCGGCCAAATCCGTTAATTCCGACTCTGATCGCCATATCTAACTGGTTCTCCTGGAGAAAATCTGTTTCTGACAGCCGCATACTTGATGGGTCAACGGGGCGCCAGACATTGTGTTCAGACCAGCATCTATTATACGATGACGTGCAGATCAACCGGCCTTTTTTCTCACCCATACCATCACACCTCCTTCTTCACCGGCGCGCCACCCTGATATGCTGCTGTTTATTCTGAATGTCGTCCGCATCAGCATAGTGAGTCTGTTAGTCATTGGCGTACTGGCCGCTGCCACATTACGGCTCAGCCTGTCCTGGCTAAGCCAGCACCCGGCGCAGATCAGCACCTGGCTCAGCGAGCGCTGGTCAACCCCCATTCAGATCACACAACTACAAACCGACTGGTCAGGTGGTTTGCCCACCATACAGGCAGATAATCTGGTACTGGGCAAGCCACCATCTGCACTCCACCTGACACAAGCCAGATTATCCTGGGCAACATCAGGCCTGACCGTTGCTTTGAGCCACCCTCTGGGACCAATTCAGATCAGTACGACCAGCCTCGCGACACCAGATACCGCCCGGATCACCTGGCCTGCGCTGACAACACAACCGATCCATCTGCAATATGACCGATCTGCTGCACAGGTCAGCCTGCAGGCCACGGATCTGTCCCTGTCCACCCTGCACAAGCTGCTCGCAACACACCCCGTACTGGCAGACGCACCAGCCTGGCTGGGCTCTCTGCAACCCACTGGCGTCTTGCAAGACATTCACTTCACCTGGTCACCAGACACCACCTGGCGACTCCAGACACATATCAGCAACCTGACCACACAACCCACAGCACACTGGCCTGGCGTCGAACAATGGCAAGTCGCATTGGAGGTACAGCCTGATCGCTTTCAGGTCAACCTGACTGCCGAACATACCATACTGGATTACCCCAACCTGTTCCGTGCGCCACTCGACATTACTCACCTGACAACAGAGCTGCATGGCGCACGTACCCCAGAACAGGGCTGGCAACTCACCGCTGATGCGATACAACTGACGACACCACATTTCAGCAGTCATAGTCAGCTACACCTGACGCTGACACCGCAACAAAGCCCATACCTGGATTTACGCACGCAATTGCGTAACGGACAGCTGGCCGCAGTCACTCGCTACCTACCCGCACACATCATGTCACCCAAGCTGGTGCACTGGTTGGATCATGCCTTACGTGATGGGCAGATCGTGCAATCTGATCTGATCCTGCAAGGCCCACTGGATCATTTCCCCTACACCGCCAAACAGCAAGGGAGCTTTACGGTCAGCACACAAATACGTGATGGCACCCTCGCCTTTCACCCTGACTGGCCAACGCTGCATATCGACCAGATGCAGCTCACATTTGACCGCAACCAGATGCAGGCCGACCTGACCGCAGGCCGTCTGCTGCACTCACCGGTACAAACCCAGGCCCGGATTACGCAGCTGTCAGCTAGCAGCCCATTACAACTGGAGGTCGCCGCAGACGGGTCAGCGTCAGATCTGATCACATTACTACAGGTGCCGACACTCAGCCCAGCCATCCAGACACTAGCCACCCGGATGCAGATCAACGGTAGTGCGCGCAGTCAGCTCCGGATTCAACTACCCCTGCAGTCGCAGCAAGACTCGGCTCAGGTCAATGGCACCATCCAACTGACTGATGCTGAATTGCAACTCCCCGAGGTGCAACTCAAGCAGATTCACGGCACCCTGTCCGTGCAGAATAACCAACTCCAGGCGGAAGATGTACAGGCCACCCTGCGGGGACAGCCCATCAGGCTGGCAATACGACCGGAACCGGAACAAACCTTGATTCTGCTCAACAAACAACTCAACGCAACCACCCTGGCGACCTGGCTGCCGCGATTTCCGACCCAACTGGTGCACGGATCCACACCGGTACAACTGAGTCTGGCAATCCCACAGCCACTACCTCCAGGACAGTGGTTTAGCCAACTAAAACTCAACAGCGACCTGCGGGGGCTGGAAATTCGTCTGCCACCGCCGATGGGTAAGACTCGACAAGCCGCTCGTCCACTACAACTGGCACTTTCTCTGGGCAACCAGACCCAACCCCACACACTCCGCTATGGCCGTAGCGGACACAGCATCTTCAGCCATGACTGGCAGCGAGGCGCAATCAGTTATGCGCAACCGCGACCGCACCTGCCAGACTCCGGCTACCGTCTAAGCGGCACATTCAAACAACTGGATCTGCTGGCCTGGCAGGACGTCTGGCAACAACTACCCGCTTCAGACTCATCCGCACCCTGGCAGATCAACCTGAACGCGGACCAACTCAGCTATGGTGCACTCAGCTCGGATCAGGCCAGGCTACAGGTCACACGCCAGCAACAACAGATTCAGGCCACTCTGGACAGCCAACAGATTCAGGGCGAAGTGCACTATGACATGGCTAAGGACAAACTGAAGGCCTATCTGCCCAAGGCACACCTCAACTGGCCTATAGATAACAAAACAAGACCTGACGATAAAATCGCAGCGCAAATCAATTGGCCGGAGCTGGCGATATTATGCGATGACCTGCGCATCAATCAGCTCACGCTGGGAAACTTGATGCTGCGGACTCAAAACAGTGCCACAGCCCAAACCCTGAAACAGCTATCCGTACAGGGAAATAACCTGCAACTACAGCTACAGGGTAGCTGGCAACAACCAAATGACCAGACTCGTCTGGAAGGCCAATTCCAGTTCAGCGATCTGGGGACCGGACTTGCCCAATGGGGCTATCCGCGTCAGCTACACGAAGCACCAGCACAGGGCAAATTTACGCTGCGCTGGCCAGGCCGTCCGGAACAGCTCCGCCTGACAAAGTTGACCGGCCAGGCCGACATCCAGCTAGGCCCTGGTCGGCTGACCCAAATAAGCCCCGGGATCACCCGAGTGCTGGGACTGATCAATGTGGATACCCTACAACGCCGTCTGAAACTGGACTTTGACGACCTGCTGAAAAAAGGCCATAGCTTTGATCAGGTACAGGGGTATCTTGAACTGCGTCAGGGCGGCCAGCTACACATGCGTCATCTGCAGATCAACGGACCAACCAGCTACATTCAACTGGCCGGGCGTATCGGATTGATACAACAGGATCTGGAACAACTCGCCTATGTTATTCCCAAACTGGATGGGACTCTGCTACTGGCAGGCGCACTGACTGGCGGGCCGGTCGGCACCCTGACCAGCTTGTTAATGCAACAATTGTTAAGTCGCCAGGTAGATAGCTTTACTCGCTTCACCTATCAGATTACCGGTACCTGGGAGCAACCAGAAATCACCGAAATCAGTGCAACTCCAGCCACATCAGACACGGTTCGGGCACTGCAGGGACAAGTCGCCAAGCCCCGCCAGCGCGGCATACTACAACGCCTCCGGGATGCACTGCGGCCGACAGAGGCCATGTCTGGCTGGACCGACGAGGAACTGCTGGAACTGGAAGAATAACGGTTTGTTATAGCCCCCTATCCTGCCGGTTTATTCTGCTCCAACATTTGTTGCAGGCGTGCAGCAGGGATATAACCCGGCAGGATTCTGCCATTTTCCAGCATCAATGCCGGTGTGCCCTTGATACCCAACTGCTGACCCAGCGCAAAATGCGCCGCAACCGGATTATCACACGACTTCGGTTCTACCTTCTCACCGCTTTTCGCTGCTGTCATCGCCTGATTACGATCAGCGGCACACCATACAGATTGCGCAGTTTCACCCGCCTGGCTGGTAACACCGGCTCGCGGAAAGGCCAGATAACGTATCCGGATACCCGCATCCAGATAATCCTGAATCTCATTGTGCAACTTACGGCAATAACCACAACTGATATCAGTAAACACGGTGACGGTATGCTTGGCATCCTTCCCGGCAAAGATCACCATATCCTGTTCATCCAGCTGCGCCAGCAAATCTGCACGTAAATCAGTCGCACGCGCCTCGGTCAGCGATTGGCGCTGCTCCAGATCATACAAGTCGCCACTCAGCACATATTGTGCGGTTTCATCAACGTAAATAACACTGGTGCCAAATACGACTTCATAAATCCCCGGTAGTACGCTTGGGCGGACTGACTCAACAGATAACTTCGGCAGCTTATCTTGCAGTGCTGCCTGAATCTTCTGTTCCACAGAATCCGCTGCAGCAGCCAGTGCCGATACGGTCCACAAACCGCACAACAAGGCACATAACACCTGCTTCAGCGCACCACTGTTCCGTAACATAGGCATAACAAACCCTCTATTTGAAAACTCAGAAACCATCGGTTGAAGTAAACAGACCAACCCGTAAATCCTTTGCCTGATAAATCACGCGCCCATCCACAGCCATACAGCCATCGGCAATACCCAGAACCAGCCGACGCGTGATCACTCGCTTCATATCCAGGGTATAAGTCACCTTCCGGGCACTCGGCAACACCTGGCCGGTAAACTTCACTTCACCGACCCCCAGGGCACGGCCGCGCCCGGGATGTCCCAGCCAGGCCAGATAAAAACCAACATTCTGCCACAAGGCATCCAGGCCCAGACAACCAGGCATTACCGGATCGCCCGGAAAATGGCACTGAAAGAACCATAAGTCCGGATGAATATCCAGCTCCGCGATGACCTGACCCTTCGCAAACGCACCACCAGATGTGTTAATCTGGGTAATACGGTCCATCATCAGCATATTGCCTACCGGCAATTGCGCGTTACCCGGCCCGAACATCGCACCATGGCCACATTGCAGCAGTTCATCACGATCATAGGAGGTCAGGCGAGCCATAAAAACATCCTGTCATAGCAGTCGGTCAAAAACGTCACAAAAAAACGACCACTTTACCATAGTCTGCATCAGCAACAAAGCCAGACTTACCGTCTGCGGGCATAACTTGATATGCATACAGACAGATACTTCAGGGCATTTATACACTACATTTGCTGACCCGTTTTTATTATGCTCATCATGTTTTTAACCGACTCCGGCATAACCTTATTAATAGACTGACACAGGTATCCGCGATCAACACACGACACAGTGTGCCCCGTACATCTCAGGGATGAATCACCCTGATATGTTATGCACAACCCAACTTACCTTTATATGGCGTTGTGTTATATTTGAGTATACAGATGAAATAAGCTGAAATATTGGTAAAAAGTTATATTTCGGCCTGATTCAAAAGTATGCTTTATCTTAAAATAAAACAGGAAAAATTATGCTAAATATAAAAAGAAAGACTTTACATATTATCGCACTATTAAGCACAATCACATTGCCTGTGCTCGGTATACACAACCCAGCATTAGCTGAAGATTCACCTTGTGCCAACTCTCTGGCCTACCTGGAACAACACTATACAACAGACTCAGTGGTGCGGGATGCATTTGACCAGGTATACTCAGGGCTGGTCGATTTACCAGCAGGCTACACCTATGGCGGATCCGGCATCAATCCGTGGAAAAGCGCAGGCAGTGGTAAGGGCCTGTACCTCAAGATGAATGAGCTGTTCAAACAATGGTGCGTTGAGCCACCACAGATTGAAGGGACATCAGATAACGCGTTAGATCCGATTCTATATTTTGCCTGGGTCTATTATAAAAACCCGGCAGGCATTGACTTTGTACAAGGGCGTAACCCAGCTGCACCCAGATCTACGCTGGCGATTGGCCCGGAGTTTCTGAACCAGTGGAATGCTGAATACCGGAAACATATGGATAGCCCGGAATCAGCCAAGGTCGTGCCGGAATGGATCCAGGACCCGCGTATCGAAATTGCGGATTATGAAAAAACCACACCCGAGCAATATAAAAGCTGGAATGAGTTTTTTGCCCGCAACCTTAAAACAGATGAACAAGGTAACTATCCCAGTCGCCCGGTAACGATGCCGGAGCGTAAATATACGGTCGTATCACCTACCGACTGCATCATGAACCCATTGGTACAGGTGCTGCAATATTCCGGTGCCTATAAGCGACAGTTCCTGAATAATCCATTGCAGTTGAACACTGTGCTGGATGTCAAGAATATTCCAATATCAGTGCATGATATGCTCGGCAGCCTGCCCGATGACCTCAAACAAAAATTTGTCGGTGGTAGTGGCCTGGCCTGTGTTTTGATGCCGAATACCTATCATCATTTTCACTCACCGGTCGATGGCAAGGTCATTCATGCCGAGATTGTCAAAGCAGGCACTGCCGGCACGCCCAGTGTATTTGGCTACCCTGACTTCCCTAACTGGGTACCAACTGATGGTAATGTCGGCCGGGCTGGTACAGATTTCAGTCAGTTCCAGGCATTCCAGCGTGGTGTTATCGTTACCGAAGTCAGCTACAAAAACCTGCCAAGCAAATGGCCAGAGGACCTGACCGGCTATGTCGCTTCAATTCCAGTCGGGCTGAATTCAGTCGGTTCGGTAGTACTGAATACCTGTGACAGCAAAGAAACTAATCGGGTAAATTGTTTTCAGGTTGGCGATGAAGTCCAGAAAGGAAAAACCAAATTTGGCAACTTCTTCTTCGGTGGCTCATTAAATATCCTGTTATTCTCTAAGGGTATGTTATCGCCTGCTGTGCAGACTCGAATGGGTAATCAGATCGGCATCATCAATGTCGGCTCAGCACCTAAATCGCCCTGGTCATTAGACGGTGGGTCACACTAATCCCAGAGCCTCTCTGACCTTTGTGCACGAGCTATTCCAGGCTCGTGCCAGATAATCTTCCGGGTAAATGTAATGGCTTATTGGTTAATGAAATGTGAACCGAGCGTATACAGTATGCATGATCTGATTAACGATCAAACCACATACTGGGAAGGTGTGCGCAATTATCAGGCACGCAACATGCTGCGTGACCAGATGCAGATCGGGGATCGCGCCTTTTTTTACCACTCCAATTGTGCTGAACCCGGCATCGTCGGGTTGATGCAGATCACACAGTCAGGCTATGTTGACCACACTGCATTTGACCCGGATGCAAAATATTACGACTCGAAAAGCGACCCAGCCAACCCACGCTGGTATATGGTTGATGTGCAGCACGAACGAGCGCTGACACGCACCATCACGTTGCGTGAACTGAGACCTTATGCAGACAATAGCCTGCAAGGCTTGCCACTGTTGCGTAAAGGCAACCGGCTATCCGTGATGCCGGTCGCACCAGACCAATGGCAATTTATCCTCAGCCTGGAATGACCCGAAGTGATACGAGATTTTAAGTTACACCAGGCCTGCGCCTGTATCCAGGCCGGTGGTGTCATCGCCTATCCCACCGAAGCCGTGTATGGCCTGGGCTGTGATCCGTGGCAGGCAGCTGCGGTGGAGCGTTTGTTACAGATTAAACAACGTGACATCAGCAAAGGCTTTATTCTGATCGCCAGCCACATTACACAGCTACAATCATTCGTTGACTGGCAGGGTGACTGGACCCGACAAGTTGAGTCCAGCTGGCCCGGACCTTATACCTGGCTGTTGCCTGCTCGTCCTGGCCTACCGAAATGGCTGCACGGGAAATATCATAAGATCGCCTGTCGAGTCACGGCACACCCGCTGGCCGCTGCATTATGTGATGCTGCCGGCCATGCACTGATCTCAACCAGCGCCAACCGCAGCGGCCTGCCAGCAGCACGGACAGCGCTCCAGGTACGCAAACGTTGCCCTGGTGTTGACTGGGTATTATCTGGCCCTCTGGGTGGGCTGAACCAGCCGACCATGATTCGTGATGCCTGTACCGGTGCTCGTATCCGTTAGGGTATCTGATGCGTATTCTGATCGTAAAACTCTCCTCATTAGGAGACCTGATCCATACCTTCCCGGCCCTGACCGACGCTGCTACTGCGCTGCCGCAGGCCCGTTTTGACTGGGTCGTTGATCGCAGTTTTGCTGTGGTACCGACCTGGCATCCAGCAGTAACACAAACCT
Source organism: Gammaproteobacteria bacterium (assembly GCA_020630035.1). Classification (GTDB taxonomy): domain Bacteria; phylum Pseudomonadota; class Gammaproteobacteria; order Chromatiales; family Chromatiaceae; genus JAHDBG01. The sequence continues at coordinate 9,094 of JAHDCB010000003.1, read as the reverse complement.
GGTCGGTCCCTCTGCGCCAGTGGCGGCAACACCGGCAACTGGGCAACATTTTCCGCTCAGTACGCGCATTACGTGGCCCGGGGTATGATTTGATCATTGATGCGCAAGGGCTGATCAAAAGCGCCTGGATCGCCCGGCTGGCACACGGCCCAGTAGCCGGTTATGATCGGCATTCAATTCGTGAGTCTGTTGCCAGTCGTCACTATCAGCGACAATACCCGGTACCACGTGACTGGCATGCCATTCGGCGCATCCGCCATTTATTTGCCCAGGCACTCGGCTATTCGACCCCGGATACACCACCAGACTATGGCCTGAGCACACGCCACACCACGGCAACATCGAACCATATTCTGTTGCTGCATGGCGCCAGCTGGCCGAATAAGGTGTGGCCAACCCCTTACTGGGTGGAACTCATCCGGTTAATCGGGTCTGATGCGCAAGTGCTGTTGCCTAGTTATACCCCACAGGAACAACAACGTGCGCATCAGATTGTGCGCCAGGCCGGTCACGGCCAGGTTCTGCCACCACTGGAGCTGGATGCGTTATATCCACAGATTGCAGCCTGTCGCGGTATCGTCGGGCTGGATTCGGGCCTGGCACATCTGGCTGCCGCACTGAACATTCCGGCAGTCACCCTGTATGGTCCGACGCAAGTCAGTCTGAGCGGTGCGATCGGACAATATCAGTATAATCTGCAATCAGGCTTTGCCTGCGCGCCCTGCCTGCGCCGGACTTGCAACTATACCGGGCCGGCTACCGTGCACCCGGCCTGCTTCGCTGAGCTCACACCCGCTCAGGTATGGCGACAATTACAACATCGTATGGCATTACGTACTAACTGAAGTTACACACAAGCAACTTTACAGGCTGTTAAAATTCGCTGAGGCAAGTGCGAGACAGTGCCAGCGTTACCCAGCAGCGTGTAATAGTGCGTAACCTCAAGTAGTAATAACACCAGGGTAGTTAACGATATGGATCAGATTATCCGGGCCGTCTGTGGCCTGTTCAGCCTGCTGAGCCTGTGTGTGGTATCCGCTCAGCCACAGGTGGTACCAACATCAGCGCTGCACCCCGATCAGCAGCATAGTCGTACCGCGATCACCATTGCGCAGGTGCTGACGGATTATCATTATTCCCACCCGGTGATCAATGACGCCCTATCGCAACTGGTCTGGCAACGTTACCTGGATATTCTGGATCCGAACCGGTATTTTTTTATTCAGTCCGATATTCAGGCATTCCGCCGCTATCAAAATCAACTGGATGACAGCCTGGCCAAGGGCATGCTGCAACCCGCCTACCTGATCTTTAAACGCTATCGCTCGCGGGTGCAGGAACGTGTTGCGTATGCCGAACATCTGTTAGCTACTCATAGCTTCGATTTTAATCTTCCGGAACGTTTTCAGTTTGACCGGCAGGATGGCCCCTGGGCTACTGATGCCACCGCCCTGAATGAAGTCTGGCGTAAACGTATCAAGAACGATCTGCTGGTTGAACAGTTGGCAGCAGAAGATAAAGACACGCCAAAAGACCTGACGGAGAAATTACGTAAGCGGTATGCCGCCATGCAACGACGGGTGTTGCAGTTACACGCAGGTGATGTGTTCGAGCGCTTTATCAATGCGTTTACCCTGAGTATTGAGCCACATACTGGCTATATGTCGCCACGTCTGTCAGAAAATTTCGACATTGATATGCGCTTGTCGTTGCAGGGCATCGGCGCTGTGTTACGTGATGACAACGAGTATACGTCGATCGTCAGCATTGTCCCGGGTGGCCCTGCCAGCAAAGGTCGCGCCTTGCAGTCCGGTGACCGGATTGTCGGTGTTGCGCAGGGTCAGCAAGGTGTCATGCAGGACGTCGTCGGTTGGCGATTACAGGACGTGGTTGATCTGATTCGCGGAAAAAAGGGCTCAACTGTGCGCCTGCAGGTACTGCCGAAACAGGGTCTCGGTAGTCAGCCACGTGAGATTACCTTGGTTCGGGATGAGATCAGGCTGGAAGATAAGGCTGCGAGCAGTCAGATTTTACAAGGCCCGGAATTTGCGGATAAAAAAATCGGGGTCATTGATATTCCGACGTTTTATCGCGATTTTGCCGCTCAATCTGCTGGTAAAACTGACTTTCGCAGTACCACGCGTGACGTACGGAAGCTACTGGAAGAACTTAAGGCAGCGGCAGTTGACGGCATTGTGATCGACCTGCGTGGTAATGGCGGCGGATCATTGGCTGAAGCGACTGAGCTGACCGGGTTGTTCATTCGCCAGGGGCCGGTTGTGCAGGTAAAAAACAGTGTGGGTAAGATCAAATTAGAACAGGATACTGACCCGACTCAGGTTTATGCCGGACCACTGGCCGTGCTGGTTGACCGGCACAGTGCTTCTGCATCAGAAATCTTTGCCGGCGCTATGCAGGACTATGGTCGCGGCCTGGTATTAGGTGAGCCGACCTTTGGCAAGGGAACTGTGCAGACTCTGATCGATCTGCAACGTCATCTGAAAAACACTGATCAGGCGGGCCGTCTGCGTCTGACGATGGCACAATTTTTCCGGGTTGAAGGTGCCAGTACGCAACACCGTGGTGTCGTGCCAGATATCGTCTTTCCGATATCTGACCGGCGTGACGAACAGGGTGAACGTGCCCTGGAACATGCCTTACCCTGGGCGCGGGTACGCTCGGTGTTAGCTCGTCCGGCAACTGCACCGGCAAATCTGCATCAGTTGCAGAGACGACACGCACAACGGGTTGCGCACAACCCCGGGTTTACTTATCTGTCAGCCTGGGAAGAACTGTTTAATGAGCTGGCTGAAGTCTCTGATGTGTCTTTACAGGCACAACAACGACGTACTGAACAGACTCAGCGCAAAACCGAACAATTACATATTCGCAATCAGTTACGTGCTCATCGCGGGCTGCCAGCTCTGACGGATCTGCAAACACCTGCCGAAGACACGGCAGCAGATGATACAGATCCTGAGGGCATTCAACGCATTATGCTGGATGAAGCTGCTCTGATTCTGGCTGATGCGATTCATCTCCGAGGATAAGAATATGTCATCTAAGCAAGTTCGTGGCAGACCCTGGGTCACTGTCGCACTGATCGGTACCGGGGCAGTACTCGCTTCTACGGGCATAACGATGCTGGCTGCTGATCTGGCAAAGACTAAAATACTCTACAGCGCCTGGAAACTGATTGGTGTGAGTGATGCTGGCGTTACGACATTACATCAATATTCAGCCATAGGCTTTCTGGCAGCAGCCGGTGTACACCTGACTCGTAATCGTAAAATTATCGGGCGACATCTGCAGCAGGTTGTACCAGGTACCACGCCTGATGCAAAACCAGTGACCACACAGGCTGCCTGATATTTCTACCAAGCGCTGTTACCTACTATGCAGTCTATAGAACAGCGTCTGGCCAGACTGGATCAGGGGCCTTTTTTTGCTTCACGCATCGGTGTGGAGAGAGAAAGCTTACGCACAACCCTGTCCGGTCATCTGGCACACACTCCACATCCACCCACCTGGGGTTCAGCCCTCACTCACCCGGCAATCACCACAGATTATGCTGAAGCACTAACCGAGTTCATCACGCCGCCACTGTCACAACCTGAAGCCGTCTGCGAGCACTTGTTACAGTGGCATACCCATGCCTGCCAACATCTGACTGATGAACAGTTCTGGGCCGCCAGTATGCCCTGCCGCCTGCCGCCAGATGATCAGATTCCGGTAGCTGATTATGGCCAATCTAATCTGGGGCAGATGAAACGACTGTATCGCATCGGCCTGGGTCATCGGTATGGCCGTGCGATGCAGGTGATTGCCGGGGTACACTTTAACTGGTCTCTGCCAGAAACATTCTGGCAACATTATGCTGAACTGATACAGTCACCTGAATCTGACTGGCACACACTGCGGGATGTACACTCTATGGGACTCATCCGCAATATTGTGCGCTTCGGATGGCTGATACCCTATTTATTTGGTGTTTCCCCAGTCGTTGGCCAGTCTTTTCTGGCCAGCGAGCCAGAACAGCTTCGCCGCTGGGGTAAGCATACCTATTATCAGCCACAGGCAACCTCATTACGCATGGGCGATATCGGCTATCAGAACAGTACCGATGCCGGATTAAACTGGTCAGTAAACTACAATAGCGTACATGATTATGCCCGTAGCCTGTTACAGGCCACGCTGACGCCGTCCCCTGCCTGGCAAAAAATCGGGGTCAAAATAGACAATACCTATCGCCAGTTGAATGATCATATCCTGCAGATCGAAAACGAATATTACAGTTCCGTACGGCCGAAACAGATCACACACAACCTGGAAAGCCCAGCAACAGCCCTGGTTGAACGCGGCATCAACCATATTGAGCTACGTTCCTTAGATGTTAATCTGTATGCACCAATTGGTGTTACCCCGGAGCAATTGTATTTTCTGGATGCATTTATGTTCACTCATCTGCTGGCACCCAGTCCATCACTGGATCAGCAGGAACAACTCGCCAGCCAGCGCAATTTACGCCTGATTGCACAACAAGGCCGCAGGATGCAACTGCCGCTGGAGCGCACAGGTCAGGCGGTCAACCACCGCACCTGGGGGTTGGAGCTGCTACAGAACATGACACCTGTCTGTGCCTGGCTAGACCAGCAACACAATACTGGCTGCTACACGCAATCTCTGGCAGCACAATGTGCAAAAATAGAAGATCCGACACTCACCCCATCGGCACAACTATGGTCTGAAATCCAGCATCGTCAGACCAGCTTTTATGAGATTGCAGCTGATTATTCTGCGCAACACCGTCGTTTTTTTCAGCAACACCCGCTCACAGCGGCACAGCAACAACAATGTCACCAGATCAGTATGCAATCTGAGCAGCAGGCGGCTCTAATCGCAGCCGATGATTCCCTGAGCTTTGATCAGTTTCTGGCCAATTATTTTGCTGCAATCACCCGGTCTGCCAGCCAACTGAATCTGCTCGCCACACCCTGAATCCTATGCCAGCTTCACCTGTCTCACGCCAGCAACACGGCTTTACACTCATTGAGCTCTTAGTGGTGGTGGCGATCATCGGCATTATCACGACACTACTGACATTCAACGCCAGTGGCTGGCTGAGTAATGCCACTGCTCAGTCTGAAGCACAACGCCTGCGGCACAAAATCCACAGCCTGTCAGATCAGGCCGTCATCACCCATACTCCGGTTGGCCTGGTTATTAAATCAGATAGCATACAACTGTTTCAGCATAAACAAAGCGAATGGCTGGAACAATTACCTGCAGTAAAACTGCCAGATAATATTCGCTTATTGGTACCCCCGACTCCTCCCACCAACAAGACAGCGGCGGCGGCTGATCAACGACCTGACATTACACTATATTTAGGATCGGATGGCCGGGCGACGCCATTACGATTAGGGCTGAAAGGTGCGGAAAACCGCTGCTACCTCAACATTAACACAGCCGTCGGTATCACGCTGACCGATTGCCCCGACTCACCCACAGACGACCTGCCACATTAGCAGCAACTGTTCAGACGGCTCATACACAGAATGCCGCTGCCATAGCGACCTGCTCCCCCCGGCTTAATCCCACCTGACTCGCCACACGGCGCCACTGACGTACACTGCTCAATACCTCAGCCTGAATCTGCCTGGCCTGCTGCAGGTTCAGCTGAAAAAAATCAATGACCGACAGAGCGACATCAAAATCCAGTGCATTATCTACCTCATTGATGTTCAGGTGCAGACCAGCCGCAGCTATCGTGGGATTGATATCATAAGCCGGCGCTAACACCCAACCATGTCGTTTGCGGATAAAACCATGATTACGCAGATGGTCATCTGTATTCGACACCGCAATACTGAATACAATACGGCGCCAGAGCTGTGCCAGATCAGAACGTGTCTGTGCTCCCTGATCGGTCAGAAATTGCGCCAGCTCCAGATAACTCGCGTCATAATCACCATCATCGTAGCCCAGCTGGGTCAACGCCGAACTGAAATGGTGCCGTTGTTGCTCACTCCGGTCAAATCTCTGCGTCAGAAACGTATGATACGCCCCACCCAGGGACTCTACGCGACAAGCTGACATCTGAATCCCTGCCTCCAGTGCCAGCTGATACACCACAAACTCCCAGGCACCAATATCATAACCATCATAACGACTGGGAAATTTAGCAATCCACAAGCGACCCTGCGAATCACGCACACAGGCCTTCGGCCTGGCGCCTCCAAGCGACGAGCCTGGTGAGATCAACCGCTGCAACCAGGTTATATACTCCGGATCATCCTGTTTGCGCGTGTCTTCCACCTGTTGCGCAGCATACGCCAGCTCGGCCAGAGAAGTCAGCGGCGGTACCGCCAACTGCGCATTATCATCCAGAAAAGCACCGTCTGGCTCGCGCTTAAAACGCAACGCACCCATTCGATGAGTATCGTGCACACCAAGCAGATAGTCCATTTCATGCAGGCGGCGCGGACGACGCGCCTGTTGACGCGCCAGCACGGCCTCACGCCGCTGCATCAGTAAGCGCCCCCACCGATCCGGACACGAGTCCAGAAACACCCGGAAATTACATCCGGCAACACCATGCTGCTCACCTGCATACAAGGTCAGATCCGAGTCAATTTGTCGGCCATGCGCAGACTGTAACCAACCCGGATCATACGCAAAGCGAAAATGTTCCCGGCCCTTGATCTGATCTGCCTGTAACACACCGACCCGGGTTGGTGCTGACAAACCTTCCCAGTCAGCATAGACATAGGTAAGCTGATTCATCCGGCACTGCTATTGTGACCAGATTGCTGGTCTGCCGCAGTTAATGCCCGGATATCCTGCAACTTACGTCCCAGCACATCATCATTCGCCACTCGGGCAAGATCATCCACCAGGCCAAGCACACTCAGTACCGCAACATAATGACCCAGCGATACCGTTGGCTCCCCTTGCTGGATTCTGCGTACCGTCAACCGGCTCAGGCCAGTGCGTTGCGCAATCAGCGACTGCGTATAACCACGCCGTTTACAAGCCAGCAAAATATTCTCGCCCAGGTTCACCAATACTTGTCGGTTTTTCGGAAAAACCGGAGCCGCACGTTTTGTATATTGCGTCATATTGATCACTATAATATCCAGAAAAGTCATTTTTGATTATTATAGTGACCACTTGAATGAATGCCAACCTATACCTGAAAACGGGTGCGATTCAAACTGATGTGGTGATTTGCTACCACAGGTTTCTGGCAAGCGTTATTCTGATCTGCTTTCCGTGTAGTGGTATTTCTAGAATAAACCAAAAGCATCAATTACCATGTCAGCGTTATGCATAACTTCAGTTATTGATGATACTGCTGTATGACCACGACAATCGCTGCACATAAGGTTGCCAGATCAGCATCCGTGATCACAAATGGCGGCATAACATACACCAACCTGCCAAAAGGTCGGACCCAGACACCTTGTGCCACAAATTGTGGTTGCATAACAACCATGTCAACTGGTTCATCCAGCTCAACCACACCGATTGCTCCCAGCACCCGCACTTCAGCCACACCCGGCAGATCAGCACAGGGTGCCAGACCACGCTCTAGTCCAGTCGCAATCCGCCGGATTGCAGCCTGCCAGTCACTCGCTAATAACAGCTCAATACTGGCTGCTGCCACTGCACAGGCCAGTGGATTTGCAGTAAAGGTCGGACCATGCATAAACACACCCGGCTCTCCGGCGGCAATGGTGGTACTGACCGCAACTGTAGTCAGCACCGCTGCCAGAGTCATATAACCACCTGTCAGGGCCTTACCAACGCACATAATATCGGGTGCGATCGCAGCGTGTTCACAGGCAAACAACCGCCCGGTACGACCGAAGCCAGTCGCAATTTCATCCGCTATCAGCAACACACCATACTGATCACACAAGGCCCGTACGGCAGCCAGATAGTCGGCTGCATAAAAACGCATGCCGCCAGCACCCTGCACAATCGGTTCCAGAATGATCGCTGCCAATTGCTCTGCCTGAGTCGCTAATACCTGCTCCAGTTCAGCCAGATGTGCTGCTGTACACGGCTCGCCAAAGCGTGGCTCAGGTGCAGCTACAAACATCTGAGACGGCACCACGTCGGCAAACAGATGATGCATCCCGGTGACCGGGTCGCACACCGACATCGCATGTAACGTATCCCCGTGATAGCCGCAGCAGGGTGCCAGAAAACGACGCTTTTCCGATTGCCCTCGTGCCTGCCAGTATTGCAGTGCCATCTTCATCGCAGCCTCTACCGCGACTGAGCCGGAATCTGTAAAAAACACCGACCCTAACGGGGTCGGAGTAATATTTATCAACAAACGAGCCAGCCGCGCCGCCGGCTCATGGGTCAGACCACCAAACATCACATGCGCCACGGCCGCCGTCTGGTGATGCAGAGCTGCATTTAATACCGGATGGTTATAGCCATGAATCGCGCACCACCAGGATGCCATTCCATCAATCAGCTCCCTCCCATCCCGCAGCCGCAAGCGCACACCGGAGGCAGATACTACCGGATATACCGGCGTATCTGCCCCTATTGCGCTGTATGGATGCCAGATATGCTGACGGTCTGTCGTCTGCCAGTCAGGCTCAGACGACAAATTATCTTCAGGCATCGTCTTCTGTCAGGGTCGCCAGCTGAATAACCACTGACTCAGTCGGCACATCTGTATGCCCGGCACGACGCGTGGTAGCCACCTGAGCAATCGCCTGCACCACATCCAGTCCGGCGGTCACCTGCCCGAAGACACAATAACCCCAACCATCCTGGCCTGGATAATCCAGAAAACCATTGTCCTGCACATTGATAAAAAATTGTGACGAAGCGGAATGCGGTGCATTCGTACGCGCCATCGCGATACTGCCGAGGGTATTCTTCAGGCCATTTTTTGCTTCATTCTGAATCGTGTCACGAGTCGGCTTTTGTTGCATATCTGCGGTAAAGCCACCGCCCTGAATCATAAAGTTACTGATGACCCGATGAAAGATGGTGCCATCATAAAATCCATCCCGGACATACTGGGCAAAATTGGCGCAGGTTTCAGGTGCGGCCTGGGTATCCA
>JAHDCB010000002.1 GCA_020630035.1 Gammaproteobacteria bacterium | reverse complement strand
AGTGGGGCTTTCTGATTTTGGCAATGATCATCATTCTGTTGCTGGGTTTTTTCATCGATTTTGTCGAAATTTCGTTCATTGTGGTACCGGTTCTGGCTCCGATAGCCGAAGCGATGGGGCTGAATATGGTATGGTTTGCGCTATTGATTGCGCTGAATCTGCAAACGTCATTTCTGACCCCACCGTTTGGTTTCAGTCTGTTTTATCTGAAGGGTGTTGCGCCACCTGAGGTGCGTACGGTAGATATTTATCGGGGTGTCTGGCCGTATATTGCGTTACAGATTGCGGTACTGATTTCTGTGTTGTTGTTTCCGGCCTGGTATGGGCTGTAACCCCCTACCCAGCCTGTTATTCTTAGCTTAAATTGAGAGGCGAAATGTTAGTGATGATCATGCAACGATGGTTCTGGGTGGGTTTGAGTGTTGTCATGGCAGGGTGTGCGAGCGTGGTACCAGATAATGATTCTGCTGCTCCGGCGCCTGTGGTGGATGAGGGCAATGCGACTGTCACGCAACCAGCAGCGGGTACCTCCAGTGCGGTATTCGATCCACTGGGCGATCCGGCGCAGCCGTTGGATAGTTCGGACCCCTTGCTGCAACAGCGTATTTTTTATTTTGCATTTGATGACAGTAGTCTGAGTCCGGAAGATTTTGCTATATTGCGTGCCCATGCACGTTATCTGAATGCGCATCCGCAGCATCGAGTGCTGATTGCTGGACATGCAGATGGACGCGGTTCGCGTGAATATAATATTGCATTGGGTGAGCGCCGAGCGATGGCAGTGCGGCAGTTTTTTGTCGCAGAAGGTGTCCGTGCAACGCAGATAGATGTGGTCAGTTATGGTGAAGAGGTTCCACTGAGTCATGGGCAGACAGAAGCTGCCTGGTCGAAGAACCGTCGCGCCCAGTTGTACTATTCAAAAACCTGATTGTTGGGGAGAAGCCCGGATGATGAAAAAATATTTTGCATGCCTGTTGATCTTAGGAGCAGCGGGTTGCTCCACATTAGATTCGGTTTATCAGGGTACAGTGGGGCTGACTGATCCGGATAGTGTCAAATTACGTGGTCAGGTTGAGTGGTTGAATCCGCAGCCGGATGTGCGCTTTTCGGATGATATGACAGTATATTTGCGCGTACGGAATAGCTCCGGGAGCGAATTTCCGGTCAGTCGTTTGCGATCTCGGGTCGCCGATGGGATAGAAGACGCTGGCTATCAGTTAGTCCGTCAGCCGGATCAGGCACAGTATGTGCTGCGCGTGAATGTGCGCGGTTATGGTGAAGATGCGGCGGCGGATTTTTCCAGTGGGGCCGGTGCAGCGATCGGTGGTCTGATCGGGTATGGTGTATCCAGCAATGATGAATATAAAAGTGCTGCTGGTGTGGGCGGTGCGGTTCTGGGTGAAGCAGTCACGAATATCCTGCGCAATCGTAATAAACAGATCCGCATTGACCTGGTCACTGATCTGACGGTAGGCGAACGGGTTGCAGGTGGTGTGACAACCACACGGACAACAGGTGGGAATCAGCAATTACATAGTTTTCAGGGCGACAGCCGGGCAGGGAATACTGGTACTTCGCGCACCCAGTCGATTGAGAAGCAGGTGGTCGAAACGACTGAAGACTTTTTAAACCACGAGAACCGGTTGATTGCGTCAGCAGAGCGGTTGAAGCTAACCCCGGAAGAAGCACTGGACTTTTTGCTGAATAAAATGGTTGGTGCGATCAGCGGCGTGCTGCCATGAGGCAACTGGCGCAGCAGTGCCTGGTTTTTGTTCTGTGTGGATCTGGCCTGGGAACCTGGGCGACGGCGGCAACGCTGGATGCTGAGCAGCGGTTACAGTTGCTGGAGCGGCGTACAGGTCAGATCACGCAACTGACCCTGCAGGTACAAAAACTGCAACGTGATAATGACCAGCTGCGCGGTCAGATTGAACTATTACACCATCAGTTGGCACAGATAGAGCGCAGGCAACGAGATCGTTATCAGGATATTACGCAGCGTCTGACTTCAATTGCTCAGCCTGCTGCTGCAGCACAACCGTCGATTACCTTACCACCGCTAGTAGCGCAGTCGCCGGCACCGGATAAGGCCGACGACAAGTCCGCTGTATCCGCTGAGCAGGCATATGCTGCTGCCTGGGAGCTGCTGAGCCCGCAACGGCGCCAATATACGCAGGCGGTGTCAGCATTGCAGGCGTTTCTGGTGGATTATCCGCAGCACAAGCTGGTAGCGAATGCGCATTACTGGCTGGGTGAGACACATTTTGTTTTACAGAACAATCAGGCCGCGTTAGCTGCCTTTACGCAGGTGGTGGAAGGGTATCCGGATAGTGCGAAGGTGGCGGATGCTTGGTACATGGTCGGGCGGGTTTATCAGGCGCAGGGTGACTTATCGACAGCACGTCAGGTATGGCAGCGCGTGGTGCAGGAGTACCCGGGGACCCGGGCAGCTACATCAGCACAGAATAAGCTGACGCAATCTGCTCAAGCTCAGGCAGGTGCTGATGCCGCATCCTGAGAAGGCGGTCGTCCTGGTTTCTGGGGGGCTGGATTCGGCGACTGCGCTGGCCTGGGCGCGTGCAGAAGGATTTGCTTGTTACGCGCTGAGTTTTGCGTATGGGCAACGCCATCAGGCAGAATTGCAGGCAGCACGGCGGGTGGTGCAGGCGATCGGTGTGGTTGAACATCAGGTGATGCCATTGGCACTGGATGCAATCGGTGGTTCGGCACTGACCGATAGTGCGATTGCGGTGCCGGATTATGCCGAGCAGCCAGGTATTCCGGTCACGTATGTTCCGGCGCGTAACACTATCTTCTTATCTATTGCACTTGGTTGGGCGGAAGTGTTGGCGGCCCGGCACCTGGTGATCGGGGTGAATGCAGTAGATTATTCCGGCTATCCTGATTGTCGTCCGGCGTTTATCCAGGTGTTTACTCATTTGGCGCAATTGGCGACCAGATCCGGAGTGGAAGGACAGGCGTTGCAGGTGCATGCGCCGTTATTGCACCTGAAGAAGGCCGAGATTATTCAACAGGGTTTGGTCTATCATATAGATTACGGCCTGACCGTATCTTGTTATCAGGCAGATAGTGCAGGGCGAGCCTGTGGCCGGTGCGACTCATGTGTGTTGCGTGCTCAAGGGTTTGTCGCAGCCGGTGTGGCAGATCCTACCCGTTATGTGTCAGATACAATATGCACGTGAGTCCAGGGTTACGAGGGAACCCTTAATGGCTTGATATGACTGAACCTAGTTGAAAAACTGGCAGATACAGGGCGACGACTAAGCCACCGACCACTAGTCCCAGAAAGATCATGATGACTGGTTCCAGCAGGCTGCTCAGGCTGTCGACCAGGTGATCAACGGCCTCCTCGTAGAAGTCAGCAGCCTTGTTCAGCATCTCATCCAGGGAGCCGGATTCTTCACCAATCGCGACCATTTGTGTGATCAGTGGTGGAAACAATGGGTGTTGATGCAATATCTGGTGTAGCGACTGTCCGGTGGCGACCTGGTCGTGTATTCCCAGGACAGCCTGATGATACAGATTGCTGCCGGTTGCACCGGCAACTGCTGCTAGGGCATCCGTGAGTGGTAGCCCGGCGGCAAACAGAATGGCAGTGGTCCGGCTGAATCTGGCTAATACTGCCTGATGCCGGACTTTACCAAGTACAGGCAAGGCAAAGGACAGCGCCTCCAGCTTCATCCGCAGAGCGACAGAACGACGCCAGGCGGTTATGGCCAGAACGCTGCATAAAGTGATAAATAGTGCAATCAGCCACCAATAGGTGCTGATTAAGTCAGAGAGAGCCACAATCCATTGGGTAAATAGTGGCAGGTCGGCGCCAAAGCTGCTGAATAATACCTGGAATTGCGGCACAACAAATATCATGATCAGGCAGGTGATGGTCAGCGCAGTGCCGAGTACCGTCAATGGATAATACGTTGCCTTGCGGATTTTAGATTTCAGCGTTTCAATCTGTGCCTGGTGGGTGGCGAGTTTATCCAACAGAGTTGCCAGAACCCCACCCTGTTCTCCGGCCTGGACCAGATGGCAGAATAAATTATCAAACTGTCTCGGGTGTTGGCGCAACGCAGAAAATAGGGTCGTCCCCCTGGTTAACTCCTGTTTGATCTGTAGTAGCAGGTTGCGTAAGGCAGGGTTATCGCAGCTATCGGCAATGATCTGAAATGATTGTACCAGTGGAATGCCGGTATTGAGCATCGTAGCGAGCTGTCGTGCAAATACTGCGATCTCTTTGCCGGAGATCTTGTGTTTGTTATGCCGCAGATGTTGCCGGACAGGCTTAACGTCGAGAGGTGTGATGTTCTGCCGGCGCAGGATCGCTTGTACCATGGCGGCGCTGCTGCCATCCAGTTCGCCAGCGACGTTGTGTCCCTGTGAATTTTTGCCACACCAGGTAAAACGTGTCGTCATGGGACTGAAACGACACGGTTGATTTCGGCCAGACTGGTGAGGCCTGATCTGACCTTATTCAGCCCGGCCTCATGTAAGCTCAAATGACCTTCCTGGCGAATCTGATCGCGAATGTGCAACGAACTGGCTCCCTGCAGCATCAGGCTGCTCAATGACTCACTGATTGGCACGACTTCAAAAATCCCGGTTCTGCCCTGGTAGCCGTCAGTACACAATGAACAGCCGACCGCCCGATAGACCGACAGGCCGTTTGCAATGTCTTCCGGGGTAAAGCCCGCGTTTTGCAGTGTGGTCGGGCCTAGTTGATCAACTTGCTTACAGGTCGGGCATAAACAACGTACCAGGCGTTGCGCCATGATCAGATGGATTGATGCCGCTATATGGAAGGCCGGAATACCCAGATAGGTCAAGCGTAACAGGCTGTGTGCAACGTCGTTCGTGTGTAAGGTGGTCAGTACCAGATGACCGGTCTGTGCGGCCTTGATGCCAATGTCTGCGGTTTCCAGGTCGCGCATTTCACCGACCATCAGAATATCCGGGTCCTGGCGTAAAAATGCACGTAATGCAGTGGCAAAATTCAGGCCGGTTTTCAGGTTGACATTCACCTGGTTGATGCCGGGCAGTTGAATTTCGACCGGATCCTCAACAGTAGAGATATTGACGCCCGGGTGGTTGAGCTGATTCAGGATGGCATACAGTGACATGGTTTTGCCACTGCCAGTCGGTCCGGTGGTCAGTATCATGCCGTCGGGGCGCTGTAACGCATGTAGCAATAGGTTCTGCTGATACTGTTCCAGCCCCAGGCCTGAGATTTGTAACGCCGTATTCGCGGTATTTAATACACGTAGTACGATTTTTTCGCCGTATAGCGTCGGGCAGGTGTTCACTCTGAAGTCGACAGCGGACTGTGGTGCGTTGCGAACCCTGATCCGGCCGTCCTGCGGGAGTCGGCGTTCTGTCACATCCAGGCAGGCCATGACCTTCAGACGGGCGGTTAGCCGGGTAGCAACGGCTGCCGGTGGTGCTGTTTTTTCATGCAGTATGCCATCCGAACGAAAACGGATACGATAATGATCTTCATACGGTTCAAAATGAATATCAGAGGCACCTGATCGTATCGCGTCGGCCAGTACTTGGTTGACATAGCGTACTAATGGTGCTGCATCTATCTGTGTATTATCGGTTGACTGGTCCGGGTGTAGGGGTAGTTCGTCAGTTAAACGTAACAATGCCTCATCCAGCAAGGCATCAGGCGTCTCATCGGTATACGCCTGGTTGAGTTGTTGCCGCAGTTTATCCAGCTCAACGATAACTAGGTGGATGGATAAGCCAGTTTGCAGTTGCAGGTCAGTTGATTGAGTAAAGTGACTCGGGTCAGCGATGCCGATAAACAGCCGATGGCCGCGTTGCCATAGTGGCACGATCTGGTATTGCTGCATCACAGCACTTGAGATTGTCCCCGTTGGGCCGATGTTGATGGTGTCCAGGTCAAGCAATGGCAGGCCATAGGCGTGGGCTACACTGTGTGCCAGCGTCTTCGGTGGGATTTGGTACTGGTCAATCAGTGCAGCGACCATACCGTATTCTGATGTTGTGGCTAATTTAATAACCCGGTCTACGTTTTGTGATTTTAGCAGACTATGTTGCACGAGATGGTCAGCAATTTGTCGTTGTTGTTGACCTGACATAGTGGTGGCACTACAAACAGGTCGACTGTGTTGCATCTGGTGTATCTGCATCGCAGCAGACTTGCATACGTTGCTCACAGCGTAACCAGTGCCCCGATAGGTGGGTGATCAGAACATCCCAGCTTTGTTCTGTGGTTGTGACGAGGTAGGTATATTGATTATTATCGCCTTCTGGTTGCCAGCCAAAATATGTGTTCAGTTCAGTGGTGTGATAGGTATGCTTTTCCTCGGCAGCTATATAAGTACCGTATCGTAGGTAATAATCAGTCAGAAATACATGCAGGCTGCGTGCATTCATCTTTGCGATGCTGAGGCGAGTTTCTTTAATGTAATGTTGATAATAACTGAAGCCCAGTGTGGTCAGTGTACTGATAATAGCGACCGTGATCAGCAGCTCAAGGAATGTGAACCCTGGGATTACTCCGTGTTTTGTGTTTGAGTAGGGCATTTTGCTTGCGGTACCTCAAGGTATGTGCTGGTCTTCAGTTCCTTTATATATTTTTTACGGAAGGTTATGCCTCTGAATAATCAGATTTGAATCGTGGGCAGGTTTAACAGGTTGTTGAAACTCGCCGGGGGTGAGTGCGAGATAAGGCAAAAATAGGTGAAAAGTGCAGTTTACACGGAGTAAATGAGCGTTTTGGGGCCGTTTTTACACTGTATCGTGCCGCATCAGTAGAGTGTCAACGGTCTGTTAAAGCGCGGGGAAAGTTACCATTTTTTGGTAATGAGGGTGGGTGACACCTCAATTCCTTTTGGGCTCTATACTGCTATTGATCTGCGAGCGGTGGGGTTCTAACGGCTGAATAGTGAGGTTTGGTAGATTTGCTGTTTCAGGCTGGAGGTTCGGCGGTGGGGTCAGTCAGGCTGGTGCTATTATTTTTCGAAGAGTAAGCTTCGCTGTTTTCGTATTGCAGATCAGCGAAGCTTACACTGGGGGTGTTTTCAATCAGCTTCATGGTTTGATTTTGGCCCTTTTCTGCGCTGACTGGGTTGCAATTCGCCGCAATAGAATAACTATTACTCCTCATCGCGCCTTGTCAGGACAAAAAATGACTCAAAATTATTGCTACTCAGCTAATTGAGAATGCCCTCTGGTTTGGTTAATGTGGGGAATTAGCGTACACAGTAGATGTGTAGGGTATGACCCGTGTCGATTTCTGCTGAGATCGGCAAAGGCGTTTTAAGCACGTGTGAGCGAGCTGGGTTGAATGAAGAAGCAATTGCATAGTTTGTCGTCAGGTGGCCGCGTGGATTATCCTGACTAAATCTCTTCGAGTCAAAACCATCGTAGATATAGTGTATATCTTTTACCAGAAGCCCGAAATCGCGTTCACCTTTGATCGCATCTTCATGTTCGAGTGGCATCAGGCAGAAATCTGCTCCATGCACATGGTATTCTGCATTGACATGGTCGAGGGTAAATACCTCGGTGTTCAGCTGGTTTTCCTGGCCATTGATCGGCACTAGCTTTTGTTCACCTGTATGAAAATTAATGTGTACATTATCATGTTTACAGATAGTGAACATTTCAGATGTACTGGGTACTCGCCAGTCAGTGTAGATAGTGCCATTCGGGTCGCCTCTTTCGGGGGATTCAAGGCTTTCGCAATATGCCATGGCATCGTACCAGGATTTGCCTGGTCCACTATGTTTTTCACTGACGGTGAAGCCGTTATTCCCGGATGATAGCAGGGCTTTTACATCACTAGTTGTGACAACCGAGGATCGTTCTTCCACACCGGTCATTGTTGCACCAATAATGCTTTTGCCGTTCATATCTAATTCAGTGGAGCAAGCACCTATAGCAATGTGTGTTGTTAAGCTTGCCCCTGCAAGCAGACCGAATGCGATGCTGTTTTTCATAGCGTAAACCCTGTTTGTGAGACCTTTATCAATGCCTGCCCAATGCAGTACAGTGACTGCCACCGGTCGCTTGTTCTCATGTGCGATCAGGATGAAACGGTGGCAGCCAATCAATCAATTCAGGTATGTTTAAATCTGATGCTGGTAGTTCATTAAAGCAACGGTTTTTCCCCGGTACCAGAAACAACTGTGAACTGCTTCAAATCAAGGTTCCAAGGTATGTTGGCCAGTTGAAACAAAAAATGCTACCTTCCTTGTGAGAAGGCGCATGACAGGTTATTTCTGCTCTTCAGGATAATGTTTGCGTGATACCCATTATAACGAAGCTGTATGTGTTTGGCTATCCTTGGGCGCAGGGCATAAGGTTAACTAGTTGATTAACTTAAGCTATTGTAAATTAAATGTTTTTTTAATAACTGTAATGTGTTCTGGTCGGTGATGGGCTGGTTGTTACGGTTAGTGATCGCGAATCGGTCGTGTGCAATGGCACCTTCTGTCAGAATTCGGGCATTGTGCAGTCGAAGCTGGTGTGTCTCTAATAGTATGCCAATGTGGGTCAGAAGTCCCGGCCGATCCTGAGTGGTTAATTCCAACAGTGTTGCTGTATGGGCTGTGTTGGTTTGTAGTTGCACCTGGGTCTTACAGACGAACGGTTGTAGTCGCCTGGGTATGGGCTGGTTGATGTCGGTATGAGGGGGGTACGCCGGCTGATTCAGTTGCTCAGCCAGGTATTGCACGATGTGGATGTGCTGATCATTCGGCACTGCCTGGTTTTCTTTTGTCAGTACAAAGTAGCTACTGGTTGTTTGTCCGGGGTCGCGTTCTTCAATCCGGGCACCTAAGATGCTCAGTCCGAGATAGTCCAGTGCTATGGTCGTTTGCACGAATAAGCCATCCCGGTCTGTTCCGAAGGTGAAGATTTCGGTGCATCCATGATGGTGGTCTCGCCGGGTAAGTACCTGAATCGGTTTGTTTTTTCCAGTGTTTTTCAGGTATGCAGTTGTATGCCAGGCGATGGCGTCCGGCGTTGTTTGCAGGAAGTAGTTGTTGCTGCATACAGACCAGTAAGTTGCGATAGTATCAGATGACAGTGTTGTTTGGGTGTTGAGTTGTTGCCGGGCAGCTTGTTGTGCTGTCTGGATGCGTTGCTGGGCACTTGGTGTATCGTGCTGCTGTAATCGTGCCTGGGTGCGTTGGTACAGTTGTGCCAGCAAAGCTTGTTTCCATGAACTCCAGCGTGCCGGATTGGTACCCTGCATGTCTGCAATTGTCAGCAGATAGAGTGCATGCAGGTGTTGTGGTGTGGCGATTTTGTCAGCAAAGGTTTGTATGACGGTATCATCATCAAGATCCTGGTGTTGTGCTGTATGTGACATTGCCAGGTGCTTTTTGACCAGCCAGGCAACCAGTTCGCAGTCCTGTGCTGTGAGCTGATGTTGCTGGCAGAAGGTATAAGCAGCGGTTGCACCGGTTTCGGAGTGATTACCGCCGCGTCCTTTGCCGATATCATGGAACAACGCGGCGAGATACAGCAGTTCGGGTTTGGCAATACGTAGCCAGACCGGGTGGTATTCGGCAAGTTCCGGGTGTTGTTGTGGCAGGGCAAAACGCCTCACATTGCGTAATACCGTCAAGATATGTTCATCAACTGTGTACACGTGAAACAGGTCGAATTGCATCAGACCGGTCACCTGATGAAATGCCGGAATATAGCGTGACAGTATGCCATAGCGATGCATGCGCCTCAGTGCATGGGTGACGCCAGCAGGCTGGCGCAGGATCTCCATAAACAGGCTTTGTGCCCGGATGTCTGCACGTAATGCGGCATCAATCCGGTCACGATGAGTACGAAGGGCGCGAATCGTATTTGCCCGGATGCCAGTCAGGTGAGGGTTTTGCTGTAATACCAGGAATATTTCCAGCATGGCCAGTGGTTGTTGCCGGAAGATGTCGGTATGAATAGCTTCCAGGTGACCATTGTTGGACTGAAAACGAGCATTGATTCGATGTGGTGCTGATTTGGCTGGTGTGATGAGGTCCTGAAAGACCTGCAGGAATAACTCATTCAGCCGTTGTAGTTGAATGACTGCCCGATAATAACGTTGCATGAACTGTTCAACCGCCAGGTTGGCATCACTATCGGTATAGCCGAACTGTTGTGCCAGGGTACGCTGATGTTCAAATAATAGCCGGTCTTCCTGGCGGCCCGTGATCAGGTGCAGAGCGTATCGAATTTGCCACAGAAAGTTTTCTCCTGCACACAAATGACGGTATTCGGTGGTACTGAGCAGATTTTGTCGGGTTAAGTCTTTGCGGTTTGTGGTGTTTAAATGGCGTTTTGCAATCCAACCGATGGTCTGGATATCGCGTAGTCCACCTGGGTTTAGTTTGATATTCGGTTCCAGGTTGTAGCCATTATCCTCTTGTCTGGCATGGCGTTGCGTCTGTTCGGCATATTTTGCGGTGAAGAAGTCTGCACTGGGCCAGATGTCGGACTGGTTGAGTGCTTGTTGTAAGGCTTTATACAGGCCGTGTTGACCTGCCAGGTACCTGGCTTCCAGCAGATTGGTCATGACGCTTACATCGTCAGCGGCTAACCGGGTACAGTGCGCCAGGCTGCGTACACTATGACCGACCTGTAATCCGATATCCCACAAAAAGGTAATGAGTGCTGTGATGGGGGCTGATAACGGTTCCGGGTCATCGGCGCTCAGGATCAGCAGGTCGATATCGGAGGCGGGATGTAGTTCAGCGCGGCCATAGCCACCAACCGCGATCAGAGTGGCGGTCGCAGCTTGTGGCATATACTGTATCCACAGTTGATGCAGCATAACGTCAATGAAGCTGGCCCGGATGTGTAAGAGTTCACGGACAGGCGTGTCAGTGTCGGCCATAAACTGTTGTGTCAGTGCCTGATCGGCAGCTTGCAATGCTTGCTTGTAGCTGGGCACTGTGGCGGTTTGTTTACTCAGCTTAGCGGCTGAGTCTGTCAGAAAATGTAAACGGCTCACGGTGTTGGTTGAGTCCTGGTGTTTGGCGGCGCACCCGGGCTGAGGGTGATGTGATGCACTGCCTCATTAGTGCCTCGATGTTCATGTACGATGATTTTGTCCGGGTGAATGCTTTGCACCCGGCCCTGCTTCTGGCCAACGTAACTGCCAATTTTGACCTGGTGTATCAGGCCGTCCGGGCTTTGTAGTAGCCCCCGGTGTTGCTGTTGCTGGCTGACAGTGCCAACCATCTGTAAAGTGTCCAGAGCGTATTGTTGTAGTGGGCCTTGTGAGTGAGAGGATATTTTGGGTGGTGTTGTGGGTGTGTTCCGCAGTGGTGCGAATGGATCGCGGCGACCGGCCTCGGTATACTGGGTGGGAGGGATCGTTGCAGGGAGTGAGGGTGGAACAGGCGATTTTGTCGGGGTGGCTGGCTGTGGTACTTGCCAGTTGTTGGGGAGGTAGGCCTTCAGGGTGAAAGTCAGGCTGAGTGGCTGTTTTTTTTTGCCGGGCGGAGCCGTACGCTGTAATTCAATATCATGCAGTGTGATAATTCCCGGGTGCTGGGCCAGGTTGCTGATAAAGGTAGCTAAGTTATGATAATCGCCCGTAACGCTTAATTTGATCGGGGTCTCTGTGTATAGGTCGTGTCTGATGCTTGGTTGTGGCTGAAATGTGACAAAATTAACCTGGGTACCCAAGCCGACTTGTGAAGTCGCAACCAGCAGGTCGGCTGTGTTACCTGGTGCAGCATCTGGCTGAACTCGTTGGTTCAGGGCCTGGCGCAGTGCAGTGTAACTGGCCTGCTGGTCTGCTAATGGCGCTATTTTTGCGTGTTGTTGTGTGAAGGTTGTACGTAACTGATCAAGGTTGTGTTGCGCTTGTGTGAGCTGCTGCTGTTGCGTCTGTAACAGGAAGAGGTAGGCAATGCCTACCAGCAACAGACAAGTCGACAGGATAACGATCAGGCGCAATGGTAGTGTCCAGGTACCGATATTGGCCAGATCAGGGTCATTCATGGTGTACTGGATAAGGTGGGTACGAACACATGTTGTGCTGTAATACGAAACTGGTGTGTGTCAGTTTGCTCATCAGGTGTCGTGATCTCCAGCTGTGGGTTGCGTAACCAGGGACTGGTTGCCAGCTGATGGATATAGGTCGAGATGTCACGTGATGAGGCTGCAGCACCTTGCAGTATGAGCTGTTTATCTTGTTGTGTCACCTGGTTGAGAGTAAGTGTGACGGGTAGTGTGTTAACCAGCTCATCGAATAATCGAACACTCTGGGCCTGGTTGATTTGCCATTGGTGGACCTGGTCTTTGTAAGAGGCCAGAGTTGTATGCTGCTGTATCAGTTTGTCTGCTGTTTTGAGCGGTGTGGCCAGCTCGCTGATGCGGTTTTTCAGGGTGCGACTCTGTTCGGTATAGGCCGCGAGTGAATAGGCGTTGTATCCATATAGTGTGACCAGTAACAGCAGTGTGGTGAGTACAGCGACCAGCAACAGCCGCAGAAATTGTCGCCGGCGTTGAGTCTGCTGTGTTTCGCGCCAGGGTAGCAGGTTAATACGAACCATGACGGGTATCGAAACGACGTAGAGCGAGACTGCATGCTGTCAGCATGTTGGGCGCTTCATCGTCAGGTGACAGGACTGGCACGCCAGGGCGTAGTGTCATGTGAATAAAAGGGTTGGCGCAGGCGGTGGGGAGTTTCAGGTGGGTTGTGAGTGGCCCTGCAATATGGTTGGCATGGGGCCCCGCCAGCCAGATGCCGGCTAGTGAGTGTTCGTTTTGCAGATAGGTTTGCAGTTGTTCGCAGGCAGTGTGTAGTACACGCTCAGCTGTCACCGGCGTGCTGTATTGAAAGAGTTGTCTGTGGCCTTGAAAGATGACCAGATGACACCTGTTATGGCTGGTATCCAGCAATGCATAAGGTATATGTGGTGCTGCCTGAGGTTGGCAGAATGCCTGATAAGCTCGTTGTATGACCAGTGGCAGGCTGTCTACAATCCGGCAATTCAGATTAGCTGCCTGTACGATGGCGATGCATTGTTCAACAGTCTCACGGCGTGCTGCAACCAGCAGTATTTCCACCTGGTCCATCGCTTGCGCAGAGCGGCCCAGGGTCGCAAAATCCAGGGCGGCCTCTTCTATTGGAAAAGGGATCTGCTCGGCAGCTTCTAATCTGACCCGGTGTACCATTTCGTCGCTTGGGACATCTGGTAAGGTCAAGGTTTTGCTGATGGTGTCTGATGCTGATAGCGCGACCACAACCTGACGGGTTTTTACCCTGGCTTGCTGCACTGCCTGTTGTAAGGCATCGCTGATGGCTGCTGCCCGGTTGGTTATCGGCGTTTGCTGTGGTATTGGCTGTATTGCGCAGCCTTCAACACAATAATGGGTGTTGCGCCAGTGACGACGCCTGCCTAACTGAATCAGGCGAACACTCTCAGGGCACAGGTCAACACCTAATAAGGCCGGTGGGTTGAACAGGCCTGAGAGCATGCCGCTAAGGGCTGAAGGCAGCCTGGCAAAGTGCCATCAGGGTGGCTGGGAATAAGCCCAGTGCCAGTACTGACAGGCCATTGACACTCAGGGCGGCTGTGCTGCCAAATGTCATACGTGCTGGTCGAACAGACGTATCCGGCTGATCAAAATACATCACCTTGATGACCCGTAAATAATAGTAGGCTCCGATAATAGAGAAAAACACCGCGATAATTGCCAAACCGATCTGATCCAGGCTGACGAGTGCTTCTAGCACAAACAATTTGGCAAAAAAACCAACGGTGGGTGGAACGCCGGCCATAGAAAACAGCAGCAGGAGCATCATCAGGGCCATCCAGGGGTTACGTTGATGCAGTCCGCGCAGGTCGTCGATTTGTTCTGCATTCAAGCCTCGGTGGCTGAGCATGGCCAGCACGCCGAACCCACCAACAGCGGTCAGGGCATAGACCAGACTATAGAACAGTGCGGCAGCATAGCCTTTACCATTTGCGGCCAGCAGGCCTAACAAGATGAACCCGACATGGGCGATGGTTGAGTAGGCGAACATGCGTTTGATATTGGTCTGAGCGATGGCGATGACATTACCCAGAGCCATGGAGAGTACGGCCAGAATGGCCAGCATGTTCTGCCAGTGTGCCGCCAGATCCGGCAGGCCGTCGGCCAACAGGCGTAGTGCCAGGGCAAATGCAGCTATTTTAGGTGCACTACTTAAAAACAGGACGACTGAGGTCGGTGCACCCTGATAAACATCCGGGACCCACATATGAAATGGTATTGCACCGAATTTGAATGCTACGCCGATGACTATGAAGACCAGGCCGAATACCAGGAAGGTCTGATCTACCTGGCCGGCTTGTATAGCCGCTGCGACGGCTGCAAATGAGAGGGCACCAGTTGCGCCATACAGCATGGAAATGCCGTACAGCAACATCCCGGAGGCCAGTGCGCCGAGCACGAAATATTTGATCCCGGCTTCAGAACCGGTGGTTGAATCACGATTGAATGGCACCAGGCTATACAAGCTGAGTGCAAGCAGTTCCAAGCCCAGGTACAGGGTCAGGAAACTGTAGGCTGAGGCTATTACCAGCATGCCCAGGGTGGCGAATAGTACCAGGGTGAAATATTCACCGCGTAACAAGGCTTGTTCAGATAAGTCGTCTCTGGCGTAAATCAGTGCCAGAAAGGTGACTGCCAGTAAGCCGAGCTTGATCAAGTCTGCGGCAGGGTCCCGGATGTAGCTGTCCGCGAATAGTAGCTGGGTGTCCGGGCTGCTGACATGGAAGGTGAGTAAGAAGGTCCCGGCTAAGGCGGCCAGGCTGAGCAGGTAGGTGGTTGTTTTTGTGGTGCGATGCAGGAAGACATCAAGCACCAGAATCAGACAGGCACAGCTGAGTAAGAAGATCTCAGGTAAGGCTGGATAAAAGGCGTCTGGGAATTCAGGCATAAAGATCATATCTGGTCATCGGCCTTCCCATTTATGGAGAGGGAAGGCACTTTGGAGATGCGTGTCAGCCATTCGCTAATGCGGCTTTAGCCTGGTCGGCGAGCTGGTTAAAGGTCGATATATCGTGTACAGCAATATCTGCCAGCATTTTGCGGTCTACGGCAATACCGGCCTGGTTTAAGCCATTGATGAAACGACTGTAAGATAAATCATTCAGGCGGGCTGCGGCGTTGATCCGCTGAATCCACAAAGCGCGAAACTGACGCTTTTTCTGTCGGCGGTCACGGTAGGCATATTGTCCGGCTTTGATAACCGCTTGTTTGGCGACCCGGAAGACTTTGCGGCGTGCGCCGTAATAGCCTTTGGCCTGGTCCAGTACTTTTTTGTGGCGGGCGTGAGCTTGCACACCGCGTTTGATTCTTGGCATACGATGAGTTCCTGATCAGGCGTAGGGTAGCAGGCGACGTGCTACAGCGACATCGGACTTATGCAGCATGGCTGGTGAGCGCAGGTGGCGTTTACGCTTGGTTGATTTTTTGGTCAGGATGTGTCGTCGGTGCGACTGGGCGCGTTTAACCCCGCCTGCAGTGGTACGAAATCGCTTTGCAGCACCGCTCTGGCTTTTCATTTTCGGCATGTTTTGACTCCTTAAGGTTAGCAAAATACGTAGCCTAGGCAATGCCATCAGCCCGGCCACGTTGAGTAGGGTGTTGCAAAGATGCCAGGAGGGCAGATTGTTGCAACACCTTGTTATGAGGTGCGCGTTACGTTTTCTTGCGGGGCGCCAGGACCATAATCATCTGGCGGCCTTCCATCATCGGACGTTGTTCTACCTGTGCTAATACTTCCAGGTCCTGCTCAATCTGGCGCAACATGTTGAGCCCGAGATCCCGGTGGGCGTGCTCACGTCCGCGAAAACGCATCGTGATCTTACACTTGTCACCTTCGTCCAGGAATTCCTGTAGTTTACGCAGCTTGATCTGATAGTCACCATTGTCAGTGCCCGGGCGAAACTTCATTTCTTTCAGTTGCGTTTGTTTTTGTTTTTTGCGGGCTTCCTGGCGTTGTTTCTTTTTTTCAAATAAAAATTTGCCGTGATCCATAATTCGGCACACTGGCGGCTCCGCGTTCGGCACAATTTCAACCAAATCCATGGTGTGTGCTTTGGCACGATGTCGCGCGTCTTCCAAGTCGACGACCCCGACCTGGCTGCCGTCCATATCAATTAAGCGCACTTGCGGAGCGGTAATCTCCTGGTTCAGGCGATTACGTTTATTTTGTTTGGCGATACTTTGGTTCCTCCGGTTTGGTTAATTCTGGCAACGGGCCAGATTAGTAGTATCTGTCTGCAGATGGGTCAGCAGGTCAGGTAGTGACTGGCTCCCCAGGTTGGTGCCGTCGCGTTGGCGTACCGTAATACATTGTTCATCTACTTCACGATCACCCACAATTAGCAGATAAGGTACCCTGGACAGCGTGTGCTCGCGGATTTTAAAGCCGACTTTTTCGTTTCTCAAGTCTGAAATAGCCCGAAAATCGTGTTTTCTGAGTTCATCTGTGATGTGTGTGGTATAGGCATGATGCCGGTCGGCGATAGCGAGTACAGCGATTTGCACAGGGGCCAGCCAAGTGGGTAACGCGCCGGCATAGTGTTCTAACAGGATGCCGATAAAGCGCTCCAGGGAGCCTAAGATGGCACGGTGCAGCATCACTGGCACCTGTTTGGTGTTATCAGCTGCGACATAGCTGGCACCAAGCCGGGCTGGCATGGAAAAGTCCAGCTGGATGGTGCCGAGTTGCCAGACACGTTTCAGGCAGTCCCGCAGTGAAAATTCAATCTTGGGTCCGTAAAAGGCACCTTCACCTGGTTGCAGTTCCCAATCCAGCTGGCGTTGTTCCAGAGCTTGCTGGAGTGCTTGTTCGGCTTTATCCCATAAGGTATCGTCGCCTACTCGTTGCGCTGGTCGGGTGGATAGTTTGATCAGGACATCGTTAAAGCCAAAATCACGATATACCGCGAACAGCAGGTCAATAAAGGCCAGGACTTCCGGCAGGATTTGTTGCTCGGTGCAGAAGATATGGGCGTCGTCCTGCACAAAGTTACGCACACGCATCAGTCCGTGCAGGGTGCCGGACGGTTCATTGCGGTGGCAGGAACCAAATTCGGCCAGCCGTAGCGGGAGCTGATGATGGCTTTTCAGACCCTGGTTAAAGATCTGGATATGCGCCGGACAGTTCATTGGTTTGATCGCATAGTCACGGCTTTCGGAGTGTGTGGTGAAGATCATATCACCAAACTTTTCCCAGTGGCCGGATTGTTCCCACAGGCTGCGGTCAATCACCTGTGGGGTATGGACTTCCTGGTAGCCCTGTTCACGCAATGTGCGGCGGATGTAATCCTGTACAATCAGATACAGCTGCCAGCCCTTGTCGTGCCAGAACACCATGCCAGGTGCTTGTTCCTGGGTATGGAATAGATCCAGTGCCTTCCCCAGTTTACGGTGATCGCGTTTTTCAGCTTCTTCCAGTTGGTGCAGGTAGGCCTTCAACTCTTTTTTATTGCGCCAGGCGGTGCCATAAATGCGCTGTAACATCGGTTGGCTGGCGTCTCCGCGCCAGTAACTGCCAGCCAGCTTCAGTAGCTTAAACGCCTTCGGTAGTTTGCCTGTGCTGGGCAGATGTGGGCCACGACACAGATCAAACCAGTCTCCTTGGCGATAGACGGATACCGGTTCATCGTGCGGTATCTGCTCAATCAGTTCTACCTTGAAGTGTTCACCCAGCTCAGAAAATGTACGTTTTGCCTGAGTGACATCCCATATTTTACGTTGAATTGGCAGATCCCGATCCACAATCTCGGTCATTCGGGCTTCAATCAATGCCAGGTCGTCTGGTGTGAAGGCCTCATCACGTGCAAAGTCGTAATAAAAGCCATCCTCAATCGCCGGGCCGATAGTGACCTGGGTGCCTGGAAATAGCTCCTGCACGGCTTGTGCCATCACATGAGCGGCATCATGCCGAATCAGGGGCAATGCAGCTTCGTCTTTGTGGGTGATCAGGGTCAGTGTGACATCCTGATCCAGGATATGTGACAGGTCAAGCAGCCTGTCGCCGATCTGGCCTGCCAGTGCGACACGTGCCAGCCCCGGGCCAATGGCGGCAGCAACCTGGGCAATGGATATGGGTTGCTCGAAAGTCCGGTTGGAACCATCAGGTAAGGTGATAACTGGCATGGTATTAATGGGTCGCCCTGTGATGAGTGCCGGACGCAAAGACTTCCTGCACAGAATGTGCCGACAGAATACGTTCGGACCAGTGGCGCAAGGTGTCCGGATCGGCCTGAGTCACGCGCGTGCGTAATGCATGGCTGGGGGGCTGACCAAATTTGACCGCCAGTTGATCCAGCAACATGTCGGCGATACCTTGTTGTCGGCCTTGTTCCCGAAACCATTCTTTGAATGAAGTCATCTGCAGTTCCTCCGTCAGGTATTCCTGTTCGTACTGTATTCTTTCCTGGTCACTCAGGTTGGCATAGATATCGATAAAATCAATATATTTTTCGAGTTTTTTCGGATCTGACTCAAGCCTGAACAGGTCGCGTAGTGACTGATCGTATACCTGTAGTCTGGGAGTTTGCGCAGGTGCCATGTTGAGCAGGTTCAGACAAGCCACGATGTTGTTGCTGGTGTAGTGGTCTGTGTACTGTAAGCCAGACAGATGACAGGCGATATAGCTGAAATTCAGGTATGTCTTTTTTTTGTGCCCAACTGGATTTGTTGTGGGCAGGAGCCGGGGCGTAAAAAAATCACGACTGGCACAATACGTTCTGTGTCACACAGTTCAGCCAGATCAACACAATAATGGATCAGGCGATGGATGGAAAAATGTTTCGGGTCAGTTTCTTCTTCCAGTACGAATAAGATTGCTTCGCGTTGCCCGTCTGGCCAGTCCACCTGTAGCGGGCAGTCCAGTTCGCGAAAACGATCCCCCAAACGAGCTTTGAGCTGTTCCTGGCGAATTGGCGTGATCTTTACCTGGTCGGGCAGGTCGGTGGCTTCATCGGCAGCAAACAGACGTAGTGCATCCAGCGGATAGTCCAGCAGCAGATTCTTGAAGTTCTGATCATGTGACATAGGAGGTATTCTCAATCAGCTTCATGGCTTTGTTGCGGCCCTTTTCTGCGCTGACTGTTGCAATTCGTCGCAATAGAACGGCTATGACACCTCATTGCGTCTTGTCAGCATAAAAAATGACTCAACATCATTGCCACTCAGCTCATTGAGAACGCTCCCGGTGCACTGAAATTGATGCGGGTTGTCAGGCAGATTCCAGCAGGATGCGTAACATGCGCCTGAGTGGCTCGGCGGCACCCCAGAGCAGTTGATCGCCGACAGTGAAGGCATTCAGGTATTGATTACCCAGATTCATTTTACGTAGCCGACCGACCGGGATACTCAGGGTGCCGGTGACTTGTGCCGGGCTGAGTTGTTGCACGGTTGCTTCGCGTTCATTCGGGACGATTTGCGACCAGGCATTGGCCTCATCCAGGATAGATGCCACATCATCTATCGGTATGTTCTGCTTGAGCTTAACGGTGAGAGCCTGGCTGTGGCAACGTAATGCGCCGATGCGGACACAGGTACCGTCAATCGGGATCTGCTCTGGGGTCAGGCCCAGAATCTTGTTGGCTTCGCTGATAGCCTTCCACTCTTCTTTGCTTTGTCCGTTCTCCAGCGGAACATCAATCCAGGGTATCAGGCTGCCTGCCAGAGGCACCCCGAACTGATCGGTGGCAAATTCAGTAGCACGCATTTTTGCAGTGACCTGGCGCTCAATGTCCAGAATGGCAGATGCCGGGTCGGCTAATGTATCTGCTGCGGCAGCATGCAATTGCCCCATCTGGTGTAACAACTCGCGCATGTTACGCGCCCCGGCGCCGGAAGCCGCCTGATAAGTCATGGCGCTGACCCATTCGATCAGGTCCTGCTGAAACAGGCCGCCAAGTGCCATCAACATCAGACTGACAGTACAATTACCACCAATAAAGTCTTTCTGACCAGCGGCCAGGGCCTGGTCAATCACTGGTCGGTTAACCGGATCCAGTACGATGACACTGTCTGGTTGCATGCGCAGCGCGGAAGCGGCATCAATCCAATAACCACGCCAGCCATTCCGACGCAGGGCATGATGGATCTGCCGGGTATAGTCACCGCCCTGGCAGGTGACAATGATATGCATGCGGCTGAGTGCAGCCAGGTCGGTGGCATCCTGCAGAGGTGCTGTCTCACGTCCGATATCGGGCCCCGGTTGACCGGCTTGTGAGGTGGTGAAAAATACCGGCTCGTGGATCAGGTCAAAGTCTTGTTCTGCCTGCATCCGTTCCAGCAGTACAGAGCCGACCATTCCACGCCAGCCGACAAATCCTACGGTATATCCCATCATGAGCCCTTAGTGGTGTAATGTTTACCCTTAACTTTGGTAGGGCACCGCTGAAAACTGCGCTGCTTGCGATGTTTTCAGAGGTGTTTTGCAGTATGTTGTGTGCGGATATTTTGTGCCAGGAGAAACATTGGCATAAAATATGAAGATGATAACGGATTTCACCTGACCTTGGCAGCGTTCTGGTGGGGCTTTTTCTGAACTACTAGAGAGTGATTGATGATGCAACGGATACAACCGTTACCGGCCGATTTTGTGCGTGACCATCATGCCTGGCAGGCACAGCGTACCCCAGTGCACAAAGACACCGCAATAAAGCTGGCGGATGAAGGCCAGACACCGAAGGCGATGGTGATTGGGTGTTGTGACAGCCGGGTGCAGCCTGCGGAAGTTTTTAATGGCGATATCGGTGATTTTTTTGTTTACCGTAATATTGCGAATGTGGTGCCGCCAGTAGATCACCCACAAGCGGTTTCCACGGCTGCTGCGTTGGAATATGGCTTAACCGTGCTGCATATTCCGCATCTGATTGTGATGGGTCACTCCAATTGTGGTGGTGTTCAGGGTTGTCATAGTCTGTGTTCGGGACAGGCGCCAGCACTGGAGAGCCCGGATAGCTTTGTCGGCAGTTGGCTCCAGATATTGCGTCCAGCCTATGAGCGAATGCAGCGTGAGTTGCAACCAGGCCAGGATCCTTTAGTCGCATTGGAGCAGGCGAGTGTACTCCAGTCACTGGAGCACCTGTTGACCCATGACTTTATTCGTACACGAGTAGCGGCCGGTACACTGTCGTTGCATGGTACCTGGTTGGATATTCGTTCTGGTGAGGTTTCAGCATACGATCCACAGGCTGGTGCCTTTATCTCCTTAACTGCTTAAATCGTTATTGATATGGCTACCTGTTATAACTTTAGTGCCGGGCCGGCGATGTTGCCTGAGTCGGTGATGCAACAGGCGCAGGCTGAACTGCGTGACTGGCGAGGCAGCGGTACCTCGGTGATGGAAGTCAGCCACCGGGGTCCGGCTTTTATGGCGGTTGCTGCCCAGGCAGAAGCTGATTTGCGCGACTTGCTGGCCATACCGGATGATTACACCGTGTTGTTTCTGCAAGGTGGCGCGTCCAGTCAGTTTGCGGCGGTGCCATTGAATCTGCGTAGCCCGCAGGGCTGCGCAGACTACTATCTGACAGGTGCCTGGTCAGTGAAGGCGATTGCTGAAGCCAGGCGGCATTTATCGGTGCGGGTGGTAGCAGATATGCACGAGCATCAGTTCACGCAGCTACCGGTAGCAGGCGGTGTGGCCTTCAATCCGCAGGCGGATTATGTGCATTACACCCCGAATGAGACTATTCATGGGGTAGAGTTCGGTTATATCCCGGACACTGGTGAAATTCCATTAGTGGCTGATTTTTCTTCCAGCATTCTGTCTGCGCCATTGCCGGTTGAGCGGTTTGGCGTGATTTATGCTGGTGCGCAGAAAAATATCGGGCCGGCCGGTTTAACACTGGTCATTGTGCGGAATGATTTACTGGGACGCGTCAGTGATCAGGTGCCGGCGATGTTGCAGTATGCGTTGCAGGCGGAACAGGGCTCAATGTATAACACACCACCGACCTTTGCCTGGTATCTGGCCGGGCTGGTGTTTGCCTGGCTGAAGGCACAGGGTGGGTTACAGGTGATGGCTGCAATCAATCAGCGTAAAGCGGATGCACTGTATGCGGCAATTGATCAGAGTGATTTTTATCACAATGCAGTGCAGCTTGATTGTCGCTCACGGATGAATATCCCGTTTACCCTGGCGGATACTCGTTTGGATAAGACGTTTCTGGCGGAAGCAGAACAAGCCGGGTTGTTGGCACTGAAGGGCCACCGTCTGGCCGGTGGGATGCGCGCCAGTCTGTACAATGCGATGCCGGAAGCCGGGGTTCAGGCACTGATCGGATTTATGCTGGAGTTCGAGCGCCGCTATGGTTGATGGGGTGCGATTCAAACTGATGTGGTGATTTGCTACCACAGGTTTCTGGCAAGCGT
>JAHDCB010000163.1 GCA_020630035.1 Gammaproteobacteria bacterium | reverse complement strand
TTCAGAATCGCCAGCAGGCTGACGATCATCTCCAACGAACGCTCAACACAAATACCCACTAAGGTATCCGGTTTGATCAGTGCTCTGCCCTGTGTATCTGTCAGGCTACGCAGGTGACGAGCAAGCTGGTTTGCTCGCGCGTTTAATTGCTGATAGGTCAGCGTTTCGCCCTCAAAGCTGACCGCAATGTTGTTCGGTGTTTGTTCGACCTGAACTTCAAACAAATCAACTAAGGTTTTATCTGCCGGATAGTCAGTCGTCGTGTCATTCCAGGCTTGTAGCTGCGCCTGATCTGCTTTAGTCAGCAATGACCACTGGTTAATCGGTGTCGCTTCATTTTGCAGTGCCCGAGCTAACAGGTCTTGCAGATAACTCTGCAAAGATTGAATATCGATTGTGTTGAAATATGCCTGGTTGTATACAAAATCAATTTTAACCGCATGGTCCTGATGAAAATTACGGACAAACAGTGTGAGTGGTGCCTGTTCAAAGTTGTGTAATAGCGCGGTGAACTGACCAGAGCTTTGATCAAATACTGCATCATAATCATGTTGTTCAAAAGACAGTGTGACATCAAATAATTGCGAGCGAGATTGTTCCACTCCGACTGCACGATTCAGTTCACTGATCGGGAAGCGCTGATGACGATAGTGGCCTTTCAGGGTGTGACTGATTTGTTGCACTAAGCCGACAAAATCCAGTTCGAGCCCGAAGTTAAACCATGCCGGACTGACACCAGCAAACATGCCACCAGTACTTTTGAGCGTTTTGTTAGCCCGATTAAGTACGGCTATTCCTAAGGTAAAGTCATTTTTTTGTGTCGTGCGGGTAAAGTACACATACAGTGCACCGATCAGGATATGGAAGACACTAACCTGATGGGTGTGGGCAAACTGTTCCAGTTGTTGATAAAAGTCACGTGGCAGGTAAAGTGCTGCATAACCACTTGGAATCAGATGATTTGAGTACTGGCTGCGATATCTTGGTGTGAACAGTGGTTCCGGCAGGGTGGGATATTGGTTTAACCAATATTGCTGGTTTTTGGCACAGGTTGCAGACTGGCTATATTGCCGATCCTGCTCAACCCAGGTGAGGTAGGAAGGTGCATTCAGATCAGGAGACTGATGTGCAGCCAAGGCAGTATAGAGATCTGCCAGGGAGCGATTGAGTAAGGAGACGCCGTGACCATCTGTGATCAGGTGGTGGTATTGCAGCAGCCAGTAATAATGGTCGTCTGCCAGTCTGATCAGGTCATAGCGGAATAACGGCTGGCCTTCCAGAACAAAGGGTTCAATAAACCGGGCTTGCATCCAGTCAGTGGCAGCGGCCTGTGGATCAGATTCGGCGGAGAGGTCGTGTACTGCAACTGTTACGGTAAAAGGTGCCACGCAGGTTTGTTGCGGCAGTTCGTTTTCATCGCGTGACCGGGTGAGTTGCAGACGCAGGTTGTCGTGTTTTTGTATCAGCAGGTTGACGGCCTGGTTGAACAGGTCAGGATCCAGCGGGCCGGGGATGTCGACATAACCACCGATGTTGTATAGCGGCAGCTCGGCATGGATCATCTGATCCAGCCAGATCTCGCGCTGTGAGTTGGTAAGCGGATGTAGTGATGTCTGGGTATCGGCCAGCGTATATTCAATCAATGGTAGCTGAACCTGGGCAACGATCTGTTGCAGCAAGTGAATATAGCTATCGCATAAAAAATTTATTGTTGCGGGCTGGAATAGTGCCGTGTCATACAGAAAAGAGCCACTGACCCCACCATCGGCATTGGGTCGCAGAGCAAAGACAATATCCAGATTAGAAATGGCTTGGGTATTGTCCTGAAGCACATCATGAAACGGCGCAATATGTAGTTCAGTTTTGCTCTGTTCTGCAGGCGTATTATCGGGTACGTCAATCCAGTTAAACATGACCTGGAAGATGGGGTTATAACCGTCTTCCTGTGATTGTTGAAGCCCGGGAAGAATCTGGGCAAACGGAATCTCAGAATATGCCTGAACACTCAGGGCTTGTTGTCGTATCTGATGTAATAAAGTGAAAAAGTCAGCTTGTCCGTCCAGCTGGTTACGTAATACCACCAGATTGACGAAGATACCGATCAAATGCTGGGTATCAGTTTGATGACGATTGGCCATTGGTACACCAATGCACAGATCAGCCTGACCACTGAATCGATACAGTAACAGGTTGAAGACACTGAACAGCAACATAAATGTGGTTGTATGTTGCGACTTTGCAACCTGTTGCACCGCCTGATACAGCTCAGAATCCAGCGTGACCGTACAATAGGCGCCGTGCCCGAGTTGTTGTGCCGGTCGGGGATGATCAGTGGGTAGCCGTAATAAACCGGGAGCACCAGCTAGTTGATCGGCCCAGTAATTCAGTTGTTGTGCCAGGCGTTCACCAGATAAATATGTTCGCTGCCAGGCTGAAAAATCAGTGTACTGTACCGGCAACTCAGGTAATTGAGCTGAGTTGCTCTGACAGAGAGCGTGATACATCTGTTGCCATTCTCGCGTCCAGATTGCTAATGACCAGGCGTCAGCTAATGTGTGATGCAAAGAAAATAACATCACATGATGTTCTGCAGATAGCTGAACTAACTGTAAACGGGTTAATGGCCCTTGTGCCAGATCAAATGTCCAGGATTGATGCTCTTGTACTAACTGATGTAATTGAGTCTGTTGTTCTGTTTCATTCAGGTCAGACAGGTCAATCCACTCCACTGGGTTAATAGCATCTGCATAAGCTACAGTCTGTACTGAACTGTTATCTGCACTGGGTGGAAAATATAAACGTAGCCCGGATTGACGTTTCCATAGCAGCAGCATCGCCTGATTTAGTACCGTGCGATTCAAAGGCCCTTGTAACTGCAACCAGACACGCATATTGTGAGCCGCAGCTTGTTGATCCAACTGATCCCGCAGCCAGAAGGTTTGTTGCGCAAATGACATCACTTTAGGCGCATCTGCCGGTTGTGGCAGGATAGGCGGCAGGGTCGCATCTTGCTGTTGTTGATCCAGCCAGTGAGATAGTTCACCCAGCGTCGGATGATCGAACAGGACGGCTAAAGGCAGTTCGATCTGCAGGGCCTGGCGGATACGGGTAACTAACTGGGTACCCAATAACGAGTGCCCACCCAGATGGAAGAAATGAGCGGTCAGACTGACTTGTTTCAGCTTCAGGGTATCAGCCCAGATCTCAGCCAGTATCAGTTCGGTTTTGGTGCTGGGTGGGACAAAGGCATGCTCATCTGTCTGTAAGGTAAAGGGTGCCGGTAAGGCCCGCCGGTCTACCTTGCCATTCGGGGTGAGTGGCAAGGTGTCCAGCAAGACAAAGGTACTCGGGATCATATAATCCGGTAGCTTATCGGTCAGCCAGTCGCGCATCTGGGGTACCAGAGTGCGGTGTAACTTGCCGAGCAATGGATTATTCGCATAGTGCCGCCAATTTTGCGTTGCTTGCTCTGTGGCGAGTGCTGTCCAGATACCAGATGCAGCCAGGGCATCGGGGACAAAATACACATCCATCGCCTGTGCCGCCTGAGACCAGGTGACACACACCTGAACCGGGAATTGTTCGGCTAGTGCCCAGAGTAATTCAGGATCTATGCCGGTATCAACCTGTGCCAGATGGGTACGTAATTGCGCCACCGTATCCACTGAT
>JAHDCB010000162.1 GCA_020630035.1 Gammaproteobacteria bacterium | reverse complement strand
GAAACGATTAAAAGTCACCGAAGTTTATGAACGAATCAGTCACTACGGGGCTATCATGTCATAAAACTGTCCGAAGTGTTGATAGATACATTAAAAAAATTTTCACTTATAGCATCTTCAATAACTCCATTGATATTTTTTTTAATTTATTTTTCTTTATGATTATAAAATTTCTCCCATTCATTATTTACAACTTTTTCACTAATTGATCTTGAATCGTCTGCCATTTTCTCCTTCATTAGAGAACGGGTATCTGGAAAAACCCATGCACCCAGTACGATAACTACAGCAATTATCCCAAAGATTATTTGCATTGTTGTGTTAACTTTCTTTTCTTTTTGATTATAAAAAATCTCCCGTTCATTGTTTGCAATTCTTTCACTAATTGATCTTGAAGAATCTACCATTTTCTCTCTTATTAAAGAACGAATATCTGGAAAAAACCATGCGCCCAGTGCGATAACTATAGCAATTAACCCAAGGATTATTTCTGTCACTTATGAGTACCTCTAACGAATTGTTATTTCCACGCCCGGTGAATTTGGATCGCCAGTTGGCTGCTGCTCCAGATCCTGTGGATAAGGTATTTTACAAATCAGCTTTGCAATCTGTCGTTGCCCCTTTTTACTACCCAGCCGGGTCTCAACCTGCAAAAACAGGCAGGTCAGGCTGCCGGGCCACCAATCGGCTGCCTCCAGTGCCTGGCTGAGCTGGTCAACCCGTGACCCCAGCCAGGATTGGTCTGCAGTATCGCGGCACAAGGCCCAGTATGCCAGCCACCAGAAGCGTTCTGCCCGGGTGTGGACAGACAAGGCTGGTGTGGTTTGTGGCTGCTGATCTGCAGCACAAAGCTGCCATAGTTTCTCCACCAGTTCACGGCTCCAGTCCGACACTTCTGCCACCAGTTGTAATAACGCGGCGATCAGGTCGGTCTGCGGAAATCCACTGCCCAGTGATACCCGCTCACGTGGCTGTGGCAGTGCAGCAGGCTTCTGCTGCAGGCCGATGAGCCAGCTTGTGATCGCGCCCTGTAAATCAATCAAGGCATCCTCTTGGTCTTGCCACTGGATACCGACGGCCACTTGCAGGGCACCCACTGTACGCTGCCAGGCGCCATTTTCATCTTCGCCCAGCGCCACAAAGTCGGTCGCGCACCCAGGCAATAGCTGGCGTACCAGCACCTGCTTAAAACGCGCCTGGTAATCAGCATCTCCCTGATAATACGCCTCGACCAGCAATTCGCCCCAACTGGCGTTGTAGTCTACCGCCGGGCCGAGTTCTCCGCTCAGTCGCTGGCGACTCATCACGGCCAGGTCGTCTGGTGTGGCCCGGTGTAATGAGTTGATAAAGCGTTGTTGTCTATCCATACAATTCATCGTGCAGTCGCAGGTTCTCTCTGATTTGCTACCCATCTATCCTGTCTGGCCCTGTGCTGTGGAGGCTGCGATTTCGCACAGCATGGCCCGGAGCTGCCCTGCAAGTAGCCACAGATAGTGGTTGTACTACCTCGCTCAATGGCGTTATCTGGTATGGCTCTCCGAGGGCGTCTGCGGCCATGGATGGCCGCAGCCGAGCCCCCACGGATGGGTTTATGGCGTACCTCGGAGAGCCATACCGGGTAACGCAAACACTGAAGTCAGGCTTGATATCCGGTCGCATCAACAGAGGGTGCGTCACTCCAGTCAGCAGGATGTCACCCTGTTCGGTCATCGGCTCGCCATACGGCGTGGCACTGCGCTGAGCACCCAGCAGCCCGGCCAGCACACGTTCCAGTTGATCGTAATATGCGGGTTGTTTATCCGGCTCGTCCGGCAACGGGCCGAGCGCATAGGTGCGCGATTCCCAGTGTGGTATCCCGGCCGGAATCTGGTTGCCGCAGGTCTTTGTATCCGGGTGTTGCGTCTGCACATCCACCAGATCCAGCGCATGGTTGCGCGCCAGGCGACGGATGTGCGCCGGGTTGTCCGGATGACTGGCCTGATCCAGCAACTGTTGCAGATTCACACTCATCTGCATCAGGGGGTTTCCTGGGCCTGGTTGAATAAAAAGCGTCCGATCATATCTTCCAGCACCAGGGCCGACTGGGTGGTACCGATGGTATCGCCCGGTTGTAACAGTTCATCACTGCCGCCCAGTTCCAGGCCGATATATTTTTCGCCGAGCAGCCCGGCGGTCAGTATCTTGGCGAAGGTATCCTGGGTCAGATGGTTGCGATAGGTGTGCTGGATGGTCAGCACTACCGCTGCTTGCAAATAGTCAGGGTCATACGCAATACTATCGACCCGCCCGATGTTCACCCCACTGAGTGTGACGGGTGCCTTCGGCTTCAGGCCGCCGACATTGTCAAAATAGGCGGTGATCTGGTACGACTCGCCCTGGTAGGTCTGACTCAGGTTGCTGACTTGGAATGCCAGAAAGCTCAGGGCACCGATCCCGGCCAGGATAAACAGCCCCACCGCCGTGGCCAGATGTTGTTGTTTCATCGTTTTCTATAGCTTTGTGAAAGAGTCAATATGATGCAGGATATCAATCCTATTGTACAAAAAATCGCTGATCTGCGAGGGCGCGTGTCGGCGCTGAGGGGGTATCTTTGACTATCCGGCAAAACGGGAACGTTTAGAGGAAGTCCTCGGTGAGCTGGAGGATCCGGATATCTGGGCACAGCCGGATCAGGCGCAGGCATTGGGCCAGGAACGTGCCTCGCTGGAGAATGTAGTACTCGGCATTGATCAACTGGAGCAGACTCTGGCTGATTCGCACGATCTGCTGGAGCTGGCAATTGCTGAACAGGATACCGAGACGGTTGAGGTACTGACTGCCGACCTGGCAACCTGTGAGCAGTCGGTCGCGCAGCTTGAGTTTCGCCGGATGTTTCCCGGCGAGATGGATCCGAGCCATGCATTCCTGGAGGTGCAATCCGGCTCGGGCGGTACCGAAGCGCAGGACTGGGCGGAGATGGTGTTGCGCATGTATCTGCGCTGGGGTGAGGCACATGGTTTCAGAACTGAGCTGATGGAGGCCTCGGCTGGTGAGGTGGCCGGTATCAAGTCGGCCACGGTGCGGTTTGTCGGTGAGTATGCTTACGGCTGGCTGCGTACTGAAACCGGGGTGCACCGGCTGGTGCGTAAATCTCCATTCGATTCCGGCAATCGGCGGCATACTTCTTTTTGCGCGGTGTTTGTCTCACCCGAGATTGATGATTCGGTTGAGATTGATATCAATCCGGCCGATCTGCGGATTGATGTGTATCGTGCCTCTGGTGCCGGTGGTCAGCATGTCAACCGGACTGAGTCGGCTGTGCGCATCACTCACCTGCCGACGAATACGGTGACTCAGTGTCAGAATGATCGGTCGCAGCACAAGAACAAAGACCAGGCAATGAAGCAGCTCAAGGCGAAGCTGTATGAGCTGGAGATGCAGAAGCGGCGCGAACAGGCTCAGGCGGTCGAAGAAACCAAGTCTGATATCGGCTGGGGCAGTCAGATTCGGTCGTACGTGCTGGATGCCTCGCGCATCAAAGACTTACGCA
Source organism: Gammaproteobacteria bacterium (assembly GCA_020630035.1). Classification (GTDB taxonomy): domain Bacteria; phylum Pseudomonadota; class Gammaproteobacteria; order Chromatiales; family Chromatiaceae; genus JAHDBG01. The sequence goes on along the minus strand of JAHDCB010000162.1, from coordinate 159 downwards.
CTCAGGTCGAGACCGGTAACACCCAGGCGGTGCTGGATGGCGATCTGGATCAGTTCATCACTGCCAGCCTGAAAAGCGGTCTGTAGTCAGCTACAGGCCCCGGACGGGGTGCGATTCAAACTGATGTGGTGATTTGCTACCACAGGTTTCTGGCAAGCG
>JAHDCB010000161.1 GCA_020630035.1 Gammaproteobacteria bacterium | reverse complement strand
ACGCTTGCCAGAAACCTGTGGTAGCAAATCACCACATCAGTTTGAATCGCACCCGAGCGCAGCAGTTTTCAGAGGTGCCCTTTAGTCTAACGCAGCTTCGGCATCGGCGTCAGCAAGGCCGCATTCTCGGCATACGTCGCTCGTTCCGCTGCTGGCATCGGAATCAGACCCTTATCCGTCAGATACCCTTCATCTCCCCAGGTATCATCTGCGGTAAACTCAGCCAGCAAGGCTTCGATTCCCGGTACATTGCCAACATGCGCCAGCTTGACGTAAAAATATAATGGCCGCGAAATCGGGTAATCACCGGACGCGATCAGCTCAAATTCGGGCATATGGCCGTCCACCAGGGCACCCTTTACCTGATCCCGGTTCTGGTCCAGAAACGAATAACCGAAGATACCGACTGCCTTCGGGTTCGCAGCCAATTTCTGCAAAATCAGGTTGTCGTTTTCACCGGCCTCAATATAAACACCATCTTCACGAACCGCATGCGCGATAATTTTAAATACCTGTTTGCCTTTTTTATTGAAGGCACTGTCCGGGATACCGAGCTTTGCCATCAAGGCCTTAATCTCAGCCGGATCCTTGGATTTACGTAACGCCTTCAGGTCAGCAAATTGCTTGGCGCCACCTTCCATTGCCAGCTCAACAAACGCATCACGCGTACCAGAGGTCGGTGGTGGTCCCAACACTTCAATCCGGGCATCCGGCAGACTCGGATCAATCTCCTGCCAGGTCTGGTAAGGGTTATCAATCAGTTTGCCATCCGGACCGGGCACTTGTTTCGCTAAGGCCAGAAAAATCACCTTCCGGTTGAGATGCATACGTGGTGCCTGTTTGGCATTCGCCAGCACAATGCCATCATAACCGACCTTAATCTCCAGAATATCCTTGATGCCATTCGCGGTACATTTTTCCTGCTCAGAGGCCTTGATCCGCCGGGAAGCGTTGGTCACATCCGGATGCTTCACACCGACACCGGCGCAAAACAGTTTCAGCCCACCACCGGAACCGGTTGACTCAACCTTCGGTGTTTTAAAGGTTGTATTGCGACCAAACTGTTCCGCTACCACCGTCGAAAAAGGATAAACCGTTGAAGAACCCACAATGCTGATATAGTCACGTGCCGCAGCGAATGCAGTGCTGGAAACGAATACCGCTGACAAGGTTGTCATCACACAGGCTTTCTTAAGCACAATAGCCTCCATTAAGGCAAAAAGTGAAGGGTCGTAACCCATCGACATAGCGAGGCAGAAACTGCCTGCTGACAGCGCCACCGGTGGTGCTGTTTTCGGACGCGATTCTGACAGAATCAGGTCGCATAACCAATCACAAAATACACTTTTTCAGACATGATTCCACACCGCAGAAACCAGATGTTTCACCCGAAAAAGTGAGTAGAAACAAACCTTTACATGCAAAAAACCAACACCCCTATCGTCAAAGACCTTGTCCTGGTCGGCGCAGGACATGCCCATCTGGCAGTATTACGCCGCTTTGCCATGCATCCTGTACCCGGATTACGCCTCACTCTGATCAACCCAACAACCTATGCAACTTACTCTGGTTGTCTGCCGGGTTATCTGGCCGGACACTATACACAACATGACAGCCGGATTGATCTGGCTCCTCTGGCACAATATGCCACTGCCCGCCTGTACCCGGATATCGTAACCGGCCTGGATACTGCACACAGTAGGCTGCATACACAACATCGTCCACCGATACGGTACGATCTGTTATCCATCAATACCGGATCAACACCCAGTCTGGCCGGTATCACTGGTGAAGTTACCCGGGTGATTCCAGTCAAGCCAATTGATCAGTTCGTCACGCGCTGGCAACAAGCATTATCCCATTTACAGAACCTGACCCGGCCCCACCATCTGGCAGTGGTCGGTGGCGGTGCCGGTAGTATCGAGCTGATACTGGCACTGCAACATAAGATACAACACAGCCTGACACAAACAGACGCACAACAGATTCAGTATCACCTTTTCAGTCAGGACGCGACCCTGCTGCCACAGCATCCGGCAGCGGTGCAGCGGCACTTCACACAAGGCCTGCTAGCACGCGGTATTCAATATCACACCCATGCCCGGGTAACGCATATCGGGGCTGATACACTCACCACGGCAGATGACACTCGATATGCTGCTGACACCATTCTCTGGGCGACCCATGCCAGTGCACCCGACTGGCCCCGACTGGCCGGGCTGAGCACAGACGCGGATGGCTTCGTCCAGGTATATGACACGCTGCAAAGCGTATCACACCCGAATATCTTTGCCGCAGGCGATATTGCGGCCCCAACCACACCCTGCCCCAAATCAGGTGTGTATGCGGTCCGCCAGGGACCGGTGCTGGCAAACAATCTGCGCCGTGCTGCCACGGGCGGTAGGTTACGCCGCTATCGTCGTCAGCAAAACCACCTGAACCTGATCAGCACCGGCGATCAATATGCGCTCGCCACACGAGGCAACCGCACAATCAGTGGCAAATGGCTGTGGCACCTCAAAGACTGGATTGACCAACGCTTTCTGCAACGCTACAACCAGCTCCCGCGCCAACCAGAACCTACACCACCGCAACTGGCACCCGGCATGCTGGATACACACACGGCAATCGAACTGAAACAACTGTCGCTGCGCTGCGGTGGGTGTGGTGCCAAGGTTGGCAGCACGATCCTGCACCGGGTATTACAACGCCTGCCAACCACCCGCCATCCGCAACTGATCTCCGCCGAACATGCCGATGATGCGGCGATTCTGTCAGTGCCTGCCGGACACTGCATGGTACAGAGCGTGGATTATTTTCGCGCCTTTATTGATGACCCGTATCGGTTCGGCGCCATTGCAACCCATCATGCCCTGGGCGATCTGTATGCGATGGGTGCAGAACCACAATCCGCCCTGGCGATTGCTACCCTGCCATATGCACGCGAGGCCATCACAGAACACACCTTATATGAGCTGATGCTGGGCGCAACCGAGGTGTTACAGGCCAGCGGTGCCGCCTTGGCCGGCGGGCACACCAGCGAAGGCGCAGAACTCGCTTTTGGGCTGACCGTGAACGGCATCGTACCGCCTGATCAGATCCTGCACAAAGGCGGTATGCAACCGGGTGACGCCTTAATCTTAAACAAGCCACTCGGTACCGGCACCTTACTGGCCGCAGCGATGCGTGGCCAGGCCAGCGGCGACTGGATAGAAGCTGCGGTCACACAGATGCTGCAATCGCAACAGGCGGCGGTTACTATCCTGCGCCAGCATGGTGTGCATGCCTGTACTGACATCACCGGGTTTGGTCTACTCGGACACCTGCTGGAGATGCTACAGGCCGCAACCTGCTCTGCCCACATCCAGCTGGATCAGCTACCGCTACTCAACGGGGTACCTGATACCCTGGCCGCCGGAATTGTATCCTCTCTGCAGCCGGCAAACCTACGTGCCCGCCGCGCCATTCACAACCTGAGCGATGCTATCGCACACCATCCGCACTATCCGGTGTTATTCGATCCGCAAACCGCAGGCGGCCTGCTGGCCGCTATTCCAGCACAACAGGCCGCCGCTTGTGTGGCTGCTCTGCAACACCATGGCTACGCACACACTAGAATCATCGGACACGCTGACCGGTCAACAACACCAACACCTCAGGTTACACTGACCTGATGCATCAGAAGGGTGCGATTCAAACTGATGTGGTGATTTGCTACCACAGGTTTCTGGCAAGC
>JAHDCB010000160.1 GCA_020630035.1 Gammaproteobacteria bacterium | reverse complement strand
AGCGGATGAGCCGCACGAACACCCGTGGAATGCACAATGTTATGCGGCGGTCTGGACGGAGACCTATGACGGCTTTGCGCAAGCAGTCCGCGATCATTGCCAGGCGCAGGGACATGATCTGGTCTGGGCCGAGCAGGTATATCCGATACTGGACTGGCTGCACCGACACGGTCATCACAATACCCTGATTGATCTGGCAAAGACGGTAGACGGTAATCACGGCATTGCGCTCAGCCCGCTTTTGCCGCGCGGCGAGGACGGTCAATCCCCACCGCAGCCGACTTATCTGGAGATCACCGAACACGCGATCCCGCCTTTGCCGGATCAGTCTGACAAACCCCGCTGGGAGCAGGACTGGATCACACCCGAACTACAAGACCTGCTGTTCGGACAACCCGACCCGAAGGCACCCCTGCGGACTTATCTGATTGTGGATGCCACCCTGCGCACCCGTATCTCCGGTATCTTTGATCTGGATCGGCAGGACGTGCCGGTACGCAGCTTAGTCCGCCCAGAGATGGCAGAAGACCTGCGTGAGGTCGCACCTTATCTGGTGGATATGACCCTGCCGAAAGGTGCCTGGGATGATCGCCGACAGGTGCCGAATTTCCATATCGACTTTTTTGCCCACCATTGGCAGCAGGGCACCGGTATCCTGATTCGCACCACAGCCAACATGGACGCTGTCTGGGCGCATTGTCATCCGTTTGTTCGGGTGCAGGTCGAAGCAACGCAGGAGTGGGTATTTTCGCGCTTCTGGGAAGGTACCTGGGTACTGGACTTCTGCACCGCGTTTCACCCGGATTACCAATGCTTGTTCTGGCAGAAGCTGGCCGCCATCCTACTGCCCGCAGGCAACATCACACTGGTTGCCAGACCGCAGGCCGCCTTGTTGCAGCAATCGCACGGTCAGAACCGCACCCTGCCGGACTGGCAGGCCCTGATTGCCGCCCGGCGCACCGGTTTAAGCCACCGGGCACAAAAGATATTTCATCAATCGCATCAGGATATTGAGACTCTGACAGATTATTTATTTAACTACGGCATCCACAATGAAGGCTTGCTGTATCAGTATCTGCAACTGTGCACTGAGCATGACCTTTCTCCACCACTGCCACCGGCGACTGAAGCGATACTGGCACGATCTGGTGTCTCTCCCGAAAAAATGTATACTGATGTGGTGCGTTCCCTACAAACTAAACAGCCATTGCGACGCATCCAGCTGGATGAGGATAATACGGTATGAATCCATCAGCAACCGATCAACAACAGCTCTGCCAGCCGTGCCTGACAAAACAGCCCCTTAAAGTACGTATCAGCTTTTTTTTCGATGGCACACTGAACAACGCGGCAAACGTCAGAGCAGGGACACCTGACAAAGATGACAGCTATGCAAGCGATCTGACCAATGTCGTTCGTTTACACGATGCTTTGTCAACAGAATCTGACTCATTCGATTATCATCTGAATATCTATACGGAAGGCGTAGGTACAATATCGGGTGAGGATGATGACCTGCTCCCCGGTGCTGCATTTGGCATCGGTGATACTGGTGTTAAGGAAAAAGCCAAAGCCGGGTGGCACAGGGCACTTAAAGAAATGGAAACTACAGCAGAGATTGATACTTCTGCGCGACTGGATATCACCATTGATGTCTTCGGCTTCAGCCGGGGTGCCGCCTGTGCGCGTTATTTCATCCATGCTTTTCTTAATAACCAGGATAGTTTCCGCAGCACCCCAGCAGCACAGGCTGGTTATAAAACCATTTTTCGATGCTACTGCAAATATGCTGGCCTGTTTGATACCGTGGCATCCTATGGGGTGATACACAAAAACGATACGGCAGACCTCAATCTGGACGCGGTGCGCCTGGCAGAAACCGGATTACACCTGTGTGCCGCAGAAGAACATCGTGAGAAATTCCGGTTGACCGATACCCGCAATAGTCCGGGCATCTGTGAACTCTTCCTGCCTGGTGTGCATGCTGATATTGGCGGCGGCTACCGCGATAACTCTAACGATTACGGCGATATTAGTGAAAAGAAGAAAAATCGAACATCAATAATTTATCAAGCCAAAGGAATAGCCTGGCCATGGACTAAGAGCAAGGCCCTGAAAAAACAAAAAAAATGGCTGACGGATCGCGGCTGGTATCATGATGATGAACTAACTTCAATACAGTCAATGACGCATGATATTTATATACTTATAGCAAAACGCGATGGCATACGCAACAGCTATACCTATATCCCGATGCAGATCATGGCTGATCATTCAAACCAAAAAGGCGGCCTGAAGTATGATCCGATGGCACTAAAAAAGCATGCCATCCCTGAAGATCTGACAGATTTAAAAAAAACACTGGAAACTTGTCTGAATCAAGGTACTCATTATGACTGGATGAATGATACCAGTACTGAGATGCAAAAAGTGCGTCACAAATATTTCCATTTTTCCGCCCGCTATAATGGCATAGGCAATGATCCGCAATGGTCTGATGAAGGTACCATTGACGGCAAACGACAACGCATTATTCAGGAAGGGTAATCTATGAAACATCTACTTATTATTTTAGTGCTGACATTGCTGAGTGCCTGCAAGCCGCCAGCCACCACTACTGAAACAAATCCTGAGGAGTTAACAGATATGAAAAAATACGAGTGGTATGCACAGTTTACAACACCGAAAGGATACAACCGGATGCACATTGTCGATGGCTATTTTACATTGGAAGATCAGACCAAGATGTACTTCCATACCGGTTATCTTCCGCAGGGAAAATGGGCACGTCCCAGTGGCCTGCGTATTGTCGGCCCAGCAAAAAAATACCTACCCAGACAATTAAACATCACCTGGTTTTCGATACTGGAGAATCAGGCCTATAGTGCCGAATGTCCTTTTCCGTTCGAACAATTACAACAGGATGGCGCAAACGGTTTCAGCAAAGGCCGATCCGCAGGCTGGCAGGACAGTTTTTTTAGTCGCTTTGTTACCGGTATTACACCGGGCGGCTATATTCAGATCTGGGCAGTCGTGGACGCAGCCGCGCGTATCACCATCGGTTCGTGTCAGGGGAAGCCGGTCAATATTCCCTTTTCAGAAACCCGGCTAAGTCAGGGCGGCGGCTACAAATCCTGGCAACAGTATGTCGATGCGTATATGGAAGACTATACACCGAAGCAACTGCAAGACCTGGGAAAGAAAGCCTTCCCGGTCAATACCTGGCGTGATATTTATACCAGACGTTATCCCTATACCATCAAAGTAAGCGGCATACGGCAGCAACCCGCCTACGCAAAAATCAGTACTTTTGGTGGAGAACATTACATCTTTGGTGCTCCCAAAACCCCGGCTGACCGGTATGATACGCATGAGGTGCCCCGCATGCTGGATATCTTTAGTTTATCGGACAGAGACGACCAGATTCGTGAAGAAAGTTATCGCGTACACTTTGATGAAACAGAAGCAATCCGGGCGTTTGAAAAGTTTGCCGCAACCAACCAGGGTAAGCCCTTTGAATTACACGCTGAAGTGAGCGATCTGAAGACCCATGTCAACATCACACTCACTGATGGCGAACAGATCTATCTGTTTGAAAAGACCCGCATGGAATGACCACCCCACCATTTGTTTCCTTAATCCCACCCCGGAGCCCGCCATGAGCAGCACTGCCAACCACCGTGTCACCTGCACCCTGGAAGGTGCCGAACTGATGGTCGTCACCTGCAAGGTGCATGAGGCCCTGTCGCAGCCGT
>JAHDCB010000159.1 GCA_020630035.1 Gammaproteobacteria bacterium | reverse complement strand
CGTGACCGTATTTATCAGGAAGTGGGTGACGAAGCAGATCGTGCGAGTCGCGAAAGTGACCATAGCCTGGAACTACGCACCCGTGATCGCTACCGCAAGCTGTTATACAAAATAGATGGGGCACTCTCACGCATTGATGATGGCAGCTATGGTTATTGCGAAGATACCGGCGATATTATCGGGTTGAAGCGACTGGAGGCCAGACCGATAGCAACCTTGAGCATCGATGCGCAGGAACGGCGTGAGATCAGAGAGAAGGTATTGTCTTCTGATTAGCGGCCAACCTGGGAAACGGCAGGTTCACTGGTTGGTGCTGTTGTATCAAAATAACTGAAAATACCCTGTGCGATCGCATGCGCCAGTCTGGTCTGATAGCCGGGATCGCGCAGGTGTTGTTCTTCGGTCGGATTTGAGATAAAGCCGGTTTCAATCAACAACGATGGGATATCCGGCGACTTCAAAACAATAAAGGCGGCTTGCTGCACCTGTTTGCCATGTACCTTGCCCACTGTCTGCAGGGCTTGAAAGACGTGATCTGCGGCAGACAGGCTATTGCCGAGAGCGGCACTTTGCGACATATCAAGTAACACAGAGGCCAGGGTATCTTCCTTGTCTTCCAGACTGACTCCACCGAGTAAATCAGCCTGGTTTTCCTTGTCTGCCAGCCAGCGGGCGGCCTCGCTGGATGCCCCCTTGTCAGATAATACAAATACCGACGCACCGCGTACCCGGTGATCGTGAAAGGCGTCGGCGTGAATAGAAACAAACAGATCAGCCTGATGCTGGCGGGCCGTTGCGATCCGCTGGCGGAGTTTGATATAGGTATCGTTCTGGCGAGTCAGGATAACCTTGATATTCTTGCGGGCTGACAGGGCTTGTTGCAGGCGGCGGGCAATCTGCAATGTTACCCGCTTTTCCAGAGTGCCGTGTACCTTGCCGATGGCGCCCGGATCTTGTCCACCGTGCCCGGGATCCAGTGCGACCACCCAGGTGCGTGGCTTTGGCTGAGGATTCGCCTGCGGGGTATTCAGAGCCAGTTCTTTATTTTTGTGAAGCTGGATAATCAGCTGGTGTGGTTGTTCAGCAGAAGGAGCCAATATCTCAGGATAGCGCAGCGTTTTCAGATCAAACACCACACGCAGGGTATCTTCAGCCCGCCGGGCATAACGGACACTGTGCACGACAGACGTTGCGCCCTGCACCAGTTGAAATTGTTCTGGTACCCGGGTATTGGTCAGATCAAATACCAGTCGTTGCGGATCAGCCAACCGGAAATAGGTATATTTCACCCGGCGGTCCAGTTCTAAAATCAACCGGGTGTTTTCCGCATTGCCCTGAACCTGCACCCCTTGCAATTCAGCAAAGGTAGCTGATGCGGTCTGGCATAGCAGACATAACAGTACGGCCAGGTAATCAAAATTAAATTTGAATTGTGGGCGAGGTATGCAATTTCGTTCACGACCAAAGGGACGAGAGCGATGCCTCTTCCCCTTTAACCCCCATTGTGTTGTCTTCGCCGTAAGCGACGGAGTATCTTCAGAATGGGGTGGTGCGATGGTATTGAAGGCTGAGTTAATCAAGGAGATAAATGAAACAGTTACAAAGATTGATTGGGATAGTCTGTTGTTGCCTGGTGTTCAGTCAACCAGCATTGGCAGAGAATAGTGCGCAGGAGGCATTAAACCATTTTCTGACCGGGCTTAAAACACTGGAGGCGCGTTTTGAACAGCGTGTGTATGCACTGGGTGCCGCGACTACCCCGGCGACAGCTAGCGGAACCTTCCGGTTGCAGCGACCAGATCAATTTCGCTGGGATTACCAGACACCGGAAGTCAAGCAAGTGATTGCTGACGGGCGCGATATCTGGCTGGTGGAAGACGACCTGGAACAGATCACCCAATACTATCAACGCTCAGCCCTGCGGGGTACACCGGCAGCTATCTTACTCGGCCTGGAGAGACTGGAAAAACATTTTAAGGCAGTTGAGTTGGGTGAGCAGGATGGGTTATTGTGGTTAGAATTGCGACCACGTTCAGCAGAGCATGAGATTAAACGGGTCACGCTGGCTTTGCGTGACAATATGCTGCGTTATTTAACCTGGGTTGATCAGCTCGATCAGATCACCCAGCTGCGTTTTTCTGCTATACGGCGGAATATACCACTGGACAGCAAACAGTTTCGGTTTGAACCGCCGCCGGACTGGGACTTATTTCAACATTAGGGCGCCTCTGACAATGTTGCCAGCGCAGCAGTTTTCAGGGGTGCTCATGAGCTTTTAAACGATGAGAGGGTAATATCAGGTGCAACCGATTCATGTGGGATTATTAGGGTTGGGCACAGTCGGAGGCGGGACTCTGACGGTACTGCAACAGAATGCAGCAGAAATTGCGCGCCGTGCCGGACGCGAGATCATAGTCAGCCATGCCTCCAGCCGGAGTTTGCGGATGGCGCCGGAAGCGCTCAACCGGGTGACGATCATGGACGATCCGTTTCAGCTGGTGGTACAGCCGGAAGTGGATATTGTGGTTGAGCTGATCGGTGGTTGTACCCCGGCGCGAGAGCTGGTATTACAGGCGATTGCACAAGGCAAACATGTTGTGACGGCGAACAAGGCACTGATCGCCCTGCATGGCAACGAGATCTTTGCAGCAGCTCAGCAACATGGTGTGACGGTCGCGTTTGAGGCTGCTGTAGCCGGTGGTATACCGATTATCAAGGCGGTGCGTGAAGGGTTGGCGGCAAACCATATTGAATGGATGGCCGGGATCATCAACGGTACGGGCAACTTTATTCTGACTGAGATGCGGGATAAGGGACGTGACTTTGCAGAAGTGCTGCAGGAGGCACAAGCGCTGGGATATGCTGAAGCTGACCCGACGTTTGATGTGGAAGGAGTGGATGCTGCGCACAAGCTGACCATACTGGCAGCTCTGGCATTTGGTATTCCGCTGCAATTTTCTGCCTGCTATACCGAGGGGATTGGCCAGGTACAGCGGCAGGATGTCAGCAATGCAGCCCGGTTAGGGTACCGTATTAAACAACTGGCGTTCACACGTAAAACACCACGGGGGATAGAACTACGGGTCCATCCGACCCTGATCCCGGAGAAGTGTTTATTAGCGAATGTGGACGGCGTGATGAACGCAGTACTGGCACAGGGCGATATGGTGGGTCAGACGTTGCATTATGGCCCGGGCGCGGGAGCCTTACCGACTGCATCATCTGTAGTGGCAGACATTATCGAAGTGGCGCGCACCCTGACGACAGATCCACACAACCGGGTGCCGCACCTGGCCTTCCAGCCGAGTGAGCTGGCGGACATCCCGGTATTACCGATGGCCGAAGTGACAACTGCGTATTACCTGCGGCTGACAGCACAGAACAAGCCAGGTGTGCTGGCCGCAGTGGCAGATATTCTGGGAGAGGCCGGAATCAGCATCAAGGCGATGTTTCAGCAAGAGCCAGAATCAGGCACCTGTGAGGTGCCCTTAGTGATGCTGACCCATCCGGTACAGGAACGACAGATGAATGCGGCGCTGGGCAGGATAAGTGACCTGCCGGATATCGCAGATGATATTGTACGGCTGCGAGTCGAGTCACTGCGCTGAGTCGGGGTGGAACAAGACATAATCATAAGAAGACCACATCTGGCACCAGGTGCATGATGCGGATTCATGTCAGATTACCGTTCGGGGGGGGTGTGATTCAAATTGATGTGGCGTAATAGCTGGGGCATATAAAATTCGTTTCGGCGTTACCCGTCAGG
>JAHDCB010000158.1 GCA_020630035.1 Gammaproteobacteria bacterium | reverse complement strand
AGGTCTGATAGGAGGTGCCTCGCTACAGGCCGACAGTTTTCTGGCAATCGGCGACTCAGAATAACGCTTGCCAGAAACCTGTGGTAGCAAATCACCACATCAGTTTGAATCGCACCCCGACAGCGCATAATTCGTGCAAAGTATTGGAAAAACTTTTACAATAGCTGGGTTAATATTTTTCAGTACTATTGCTGGCGTAACTATTTCCTCTGACGAGTCCGTATGAACACTGCCCTGATTATCGTCCACGTATTACTTGCCATTGGCTTGGTAGGCCTGGTTCTGGTGCAACAGGGCAAGGGTGCAGATATGGGCACCGCATTCGGAGCCGGTGCCTCGGGCACACTGTTTGGTGCATCCGGTGCGGGTAATTTCCTGACACGTACCACAGCCATCCTGGCAACCCTGTTCTTTCTCACCAGCCTCGGGCTAGCCTATGTTGCTATGCAAGCCGGGCAGTCCACTTCATTGATGGATGCTACCGGTGGCGCACCAGCTCAGGCACCAGCAGTCATCAGTAGCGAAATGCCGGATATTACAGTGGACGTACAGCCGCCAAGCGACGTACCGGAGGTCAGAGAATAGCCAGATAGATAGCCGAAGTGGTGGAATTGGTAGACACGCTATCTTGAGGGGGTAGTGGCGCAAGCCGTGCCGGTTCGAGTCCGGCCTTCGGCACCAGTATGGGTGCAGAACGATTCTGCGAGAAAGCCTGTAATTCTTTGTATATCAAAGGGTTGCGGGCTTTTTTTATGCCTGCTGGACAGGCAGCGATTCTCCGTATCTTGCCAAATCCGCCACAGTTTCTGGCGATAATTTACGAACGATTTTTGCAGCTTACAGCCCCCAGACGGTGATGGTGTGTTGGCTCTGGTCTTCAGTACGGCACCAGATCTTGTCTTCCCACGACACCTACAATTTGGTGCGAGTGCACAATTTAAATACATCTGCTGGTACGGCCTAATGCTTCACCTGGGAATTGGTACGCCTGAAAACCAGATAAAAAACCCCGTAACACTTGGTGCTACGGGGCGTTTTTATTGCGCTCGCGACGTGTTCAACAACACTCTCAAGGTATCACATCACAATGTTCAGGACATGGCATCCCGTATCGCCGCACCGATTTGCGCCGGTGAAGCTACCGTCTGCACACCAGCAGCCTGCAATGCGGCGATCTTGCCTTCCGCCGTACCCTTACCGCCGCTGATAATCGCACCTGCATGGCCCATCCGTTTACCCGGCGGCGCTGTAACGCCAGCAATGTAGGCAACCACCGGCTTGCTCACTTGTGCCTGGATATAGTCAGCAGCAGCTTCTTCTGCACTGCCGCCAATTTCACCCACCAGTATCACCCCTTCGGTCTGCGGATCCTGTTCAAACAACGTCAGACAGTCGACAAAGTTCATCCCGTGTATCGGGTCGCCACCGATGCCAACACAAGTACTCTGGCCCAACCCGACCTGCGTGGTCTGATACACAGCTTCATAGGTCAGGGTACCCGAACGGGACACAATACCAATCTTGCCAGGCTGGTGGATATCGCCCGGCATAATGCCCATCTTACAGGCTCCTGGCGTAATCACACCCGGGCAATTCGGTCCGATCAGCCGGCTGTTCGGGTAGTGCTGTAGTGCAGCCTTGACCTTCAGCATATCCAGTACCGGGATGCCTTCAGTAATACACACTATGACAGCAATACCTGCATCAGCTGCTTCTAAGATCGCATCCGCCGCAAAGGCTGCCGGAACATAGATCATGCTGGCATCAGCCCCGGTTGCTGCCACTGCTGCATGCACAGTATCAAACACAGGCTGACCCAGGTGCTGCCGTCCACCTTTCCCTGGTGTCACACCACCAACCAGCCGGGTGCCATAGGCTAGTGCCTGTTCGGCATGGAAAGTACCTTGTTTCCCGGTGAAGCCCTGACAGATCACCCGTGTGTCCTGATTGATTAAGATGCTCATGCCTCACCTCCTGCTGCTGCCACTACCTGTCTGGCAGCCGCCGTCAGGTCAGCAGCTGTTGTCACCGGTACATCACTGGCCTCTAATTTTGCCAGCCCTTCCGCCGCCCGGGTACCTGCCAGACGCACCACGACCGGTACCGGCATCCCAACCTGCTGTGCTGCGCTGAGAATACCGTCTGCAATCAGGTCGCACCGGACAATCCCGCCGAAGATATTCACCAGTATGGCAGCTACCTTGTCGTCCGACAGGATCAACTTAAAGGCCTCTGCCACCCGTTCTGCTGTCGTACCTCCACCAACATCCAGGAAGTTTGCCGGAGCACCTCCCTGGAGCTTCACCAGATCCAGGGTCGCCATCGCTAGGCCGGCGCCATTCACCATGCAGCCGATATTGCCATCCAGCGTAATGTAGTTCAGGTCATGTTGCGCTGCCTGGGCTTCACGCGCATCTTCCTGGCTGAGGTCACGCATGGCCTGCCAATCTTTGTGCCGGTAAGCCGCATTGCTGTCCAGATTGATTTTCGCATCCAGCGCGAGCAGCTCTCCTGCTTCTGTAACAATCAGCGGGTTGATTTCAACCAGGCTCGCATCTTCACGCTGCACCAGTTCAACCAGGCTGAATAAAATTTTTTGTAATGACTTGATCTGTGTTCCGGCTAAACCCAGCGCAAAGCCCAGGCGCCGACACTGATACGGTTGCAGCCCGGCACTCGGATCAATCGTCAGCGTGAGAATCTGCTCTGGCGTTGCTGCGGCAACTTCCTCAATATTCATGCCACCAGCCTGCGAGGCCATCAGCAGAATACGTTGTGTTTCGCGATCAATCAGTGCACTCAGATATAGCTCGGCCGCAATAGCACACGGTTCTTCAATCAAAATGCTGCTGACTGGCAAGCCGGCGGGGCCGGTCTGCCGGGTGATAATCGGTTTACTCAGCATCTGTCCGGCTGATTGTTGTACTTGCTCCAGCGTATCCGCAACAACCACCCCACCAGCCTTGCCACGCCCACCTGTATGGGCCTGCGCCTTGACCACCCAACGTTGACCACCTAGCTCCTGCGCAGCCTGCCGCGCCTGTTCGGCAGTGTCTGCGGTAATCCCTAACGGTACCGGAATACGATAGCCTGCAAACAATCGTTTGGCCTGATGTTCGTGTAAGTTCACGCTGAGTTTTTCCCTCAATTTAAGGTATGGTGCAAATCACCGGTTTACCGTTACTGAGCGTATCAGATAGCCGGACACGCCCGCTGCCATGCACAATCAGTGTGCGGTTCATAACCGGGTGCTGCGGTGCGCAAAAACGTATCGTCACATTGCTCCCCCAGGCACTACCATCCATGCGATAACGAATCGCCCGACGTCCGCTGCTGGTTTGAATCAGCACCCCGGCATGGGCAGCTTCCACCACGCGTAAGCGCTCTTCCTGCGCATCACGTTGTTTATTGCCGTTCGTATCCACAAAAACTATGTAGCCTGTATGCCAGGCCTGATAATCCTGATGGCACTGCGTCATATCCCGGCTTGGGCATATGGTTATCACCTGGTTCTGCATAACCGCCGTGTGCCGGGCAAACTGTAATAAGGTCGCAAATTGCTGACGCTCGGCAGTTATCAGGTTACTTGCAACCACATATCCCCAGCGAGGGAGGCCAATGCCCAGCAAAATGCCGACAATCGCCAGCACAATAATCAGTTGTAATAAGCTAAACCCACGTCTGTAAAGGGTGTGATTCAAATTGATGTGGCGTAATAGCTGGGGCACATAAAATTCGTTTCGGCGTTACCCGTCAAGGGCTTCTCCGAGGGTCGCCAGAATACCCGTCCATGGGGGCTCGGCTGCGGCCAT
>JAHDCB010000157.1 GCA_020630035.1 Gammaproteobacteria bacterium | reverse complement strand
AGCCAGGCTGATATGGGCTGATTCAACGACATTCAGAGTCAGTTGATCAATTTTATTGGTCTGCATGATGCGCTGGCACGCCTCAGCCAGTTCTATTGCCTCGCCCCAGTAGCCACGACAGTGAATTTTGAACTGTTTCGCAGCTTCTTTTGATACCTGATTAAACCTGGGCTGTAATACATAAGCTGCGATCTCATCTATCTTCGTCATCACCGAAGTCGTCATCTGTTTAGTGCCGATGCGGCGGGCCATCTGAGCCAGATAGGTTCGGGTGCGATTATCTTTGAAAGGTAAGGTCTGGAGTTCCGTGCCAACCAACAATATGCTTGCACAACCCTCATCGGCCAGATAACGCAGCTTTTCCAGATGATGCCAGCGCAGATGATTGGCTTCGTCTACCAGGATCAGTTTATCTGCGCAGTTGTTGATACAACGTTTCATGAGCGCATCGGTGGTGCCGATTTCATTCTGCACGGTCAGCGCATTCGCCAGCTGTTGTAATAATGACTTCTGCGTGATGCCATCCCAGACACACACCCGGACACAGTTGCTCATCAAACCGGGTAGCAGCTTAGAGATCGCGGTTTTACCGGTGCCAGGCTCACCCAGAATCCGGCCAATACGGGTATCTGAAGTGAGTAGCTGATGTGCCAGAGACAGGGCTTCACGCACCTGTCTGGTTTTGATTAAGTCACTCATGACTGCACTATTTTCAGGTCGATATGAGTTTCTATCTCAACCGACACGTGAAATTTCTTCCCAACACCATGCATGTGGTCAAAAACCCACAATTCATCTGATTTCACCATCTGTTTAAGTAGATCTCCGTAAGATTCAAGATGTTCCATGACGGCATGTTCCATGGTCTCTCCGAAAACAGGACTTAATCCGCGACGTTCTGAAGTAATTGACTGAACATGAAATAAACAGAGTTTAGTCCATTGAAACTGATCGTTATGAGAATTCTTAATCCACACGCGAATTTCAGGGTATTTGCGCAAATCTCTTTCAGTACTACATATCTGTATATATCTTTCCATGGCCTCGTGCAAGCTTTCAGCTGACACCGTGATTAAATCAGCTAAGGCACTTTCGTCTTTTGAACCAGGTTGAAGTTCTTGATCACGATCAATATAAAATTTCATGTGGCCTCCTAGGCATAGTTGAGTTGAGAGATCAGCGGGTCTTCCGAATCTTCCGAAATCCACTGACTGAGGGGTTTGGAATCGGTAGCCGGGTTGGCCTTCAGGTTATCTTCAATCGCCTGTTCACGGGCCTTCTGAGCGGCCTGCAGCATGGCCTGAATATCATCAGAGAGGGTGATGTCAGCCCTGGTCGGGATGTCCGGTAATTCGGGCTGTTTCGCCGACCATTTCGCCATCTCGTCTACCATATCCAGGCGGCTGCTGTAGCTTTTCAGTGCGGCGATATGCCGTTTCAGCGCACCCGCGCGGCGGGATTGTTCAATCGCACCGGCCTGATCCAGATAGCCATACTCAGCTTCGGGTTTGGCGGCGCAAAGCAGCTGGTGTTCGTTGTCCGGATCAAAAATAAACACCAGAGACGGATCGTGTTTAGCGACCTTGGCCTTCACCTGCTTGCCGGTGAAATTCAGTAGCGCATCGTGGTAATACCAACGCTTGTTATATTTGATCCGGCCCCGGTCAGCCTTCGGGCTGAACTCAGTGGCGAAGGCAAATAACATCGCCTCGGTGCTGACCTTCATTGCGGCCCAGCCGTCCTGAATAAAGTCAGCCAGAGTCTGATTCGGGCTGCGCTGATTCAGCGTGTCCTGCGGCTTTTTGTGGTAATAATCCAGAGCCGTTTCGACCGCTGTATGAAACTGCTCCCAGGAGCCGGTAAAGGCCTGCGGTTCCTGACCCACGTTGTGGGTTTTCTTGTTAGTGCGGTCGCCGCCAGTCCAGCCCGGCAGATAGCGCATATAACCCTGCTCCAGCACACTGAACAGGCCTTCAATACTCTTGGCCGGGGCGTTGTACGGCCTGGAGCGTACGATGTGACGTTCCTCATCCGGCAGATCGTTCACCATCTGCGTCTGCAGTGGGTTGATGCTCGCCAGCTGAATAAAGCCATGCATCATCTCCTGCCAGTTATACTCACTGCCGTTATCCAGATAGAGCATCGCCGGAAAGCCCCAGGCCTCACACAGGCTGGCAAAGCTCTGGGCAACGTGTACCTGTTTCACTCCTTCCTTTTTGGCCAGCAGAATCAGCGTCCAGAAAATCCGTCCGGTGGCCACATCAGACCAGGCGATGGCGCGCGGATACACCTCAGAGCCATCATCACGCCGCAACATAATGTCAATCGGATGGACATCACCGATCACCAGATCCAGCGGGCGCAGATCGCCCCGGGTGCGCTTGATTCTGGGTAGGAACAGATCAAAAAACTGCTTCGCATCCTGCTCCGCAATCGCGACAATCCGGAAATTTCGGTAGGCTTCGACCGTACGCCGGTTAATGATTGGCCCGGAGACCTGCAGGCCCAACTGATCGTGCAGCAGATCGGCAATAAACCGCTCACTGAATCGCACGACATCGGCCCAGCCGGTACTGCCGGAGGCCCAGAGAGACGCGATATGCTGCTGAATCTGCCCGATCAGGGCCTGCCTGACCTCATCCGACACCTCCTGTTCATCCATCAGCTGATCAAAGCGGCGGCTCAGCTTCGCCCGCTTATTACCCTTATCGCACCGGCTCGCCGGCGCCAGGCTGGATAAGCCGCCTGATTCATAATCACAGATCCAGCGGCGCACGGTGGCCGGGCTCACTTTCTTTGCGAACGGGTCGCTGTCGAACCAGTCCACGATGCGGCGGATTTCGGACGATCTGGCCTGGCTTTTCTTCGGTTCGCGCACCGCCCGGGCAATCACAGAGTAGCGGTAGGTCGCGACCTCCAGCTGCCTGCCGGACAGACCGGACAGGTGCACACCGTCAGATTGCGCCTGATTCAGATAGTGATCGCGCTTCAGATCCGCAGGCAGGCTCGCGACCTGGACGGCCAGCTCCCCCGAGCTGTGGCTGACCTCCAGCTGGCAGTCACGCCAAGCCTGGCCGCTGGCAGCCTGCGACAGGACACGTTCGGCGTGTTTCTGCGACAGACCGGCGAGCCGCTGAAACTCAGTCAGCGACAGCAGGGTTTGCATGCTGATCTATAAAGGTATGCAGGCCTTGTAATACCCGGATTTCGGCTTTGGCATCCATGAAGTCCAGGGTGCTGCGCAGGAAGTGCTGGAACCACTGCACTTCGCCGAAGGTCAACAGATTCGGTTCAATCAGATCGGCCAGTGCATCCACCACGGGATCCAGTGAGTGCTGAGCAGCGAAGTCGGGTAGTTTTTCTAACAGCGCGTCGTACAGATTGGTGCGCTGCATCATCAGTTTATGTGAGCTCATCGTTTCTCCTTCAGCGTTTCGGCAGGACTCTGGCCTTCAGAAAGGGCCGATACTTTCTGGCGTTGAACAGGGCATATCTGGCATCTTATTTATTCTCCTTCTGAAGAAAGGCGGTAAACATTGTTAATAGCGGTTTTCAGCTCAGATAATGCTACCCTGTGTTGCAGCTCGTTCGGGTTCAATCCATTGATGTCAGCGATAAAAAAGCCCGATTCATGAGTCCGGTTATCCTCACGCAACTGACTCAACAGATCGCCGGTCTGGTCTATGGTGATTGTCGATGTGATGTTGTGCAGACGCTTCTCCCACTGCTTTTTAATATCTTCCGGCGAATCAGCAGACTGACCCAGATAATCCAGAATATATTTCTTGAACTTCTGCGCTTTGAACGGATGTTTGGTCTTACGGGTTTCGTACTGCTTATCCAGATCTGAGCGATAC
>JAHDCB010000156.1:3507-3891 GCA_020630035.1 Gammaproteobacteria bacterium | reverse complement strand
AAACGAATTTTATGTGCCCCAGCTATTACGCCACATCAATTTGAATCACACCCTTGTGGACGAGGTTTACAACCTGCCCACGATTCAAATTTGATATTTGATTTTGATTTCTGAGCGCGGTGACTGAGTGTTATCTTCTGAAATACGTTTCTATGTTCAACCAGGTGGTGCCTTAAGTGGTAGTTTGCAGGTACCTGGTGATAAGTCCGTTTCGCATCGTGCGTTAATGCTGAGTGCGATCGCTGAGGGCACCAGCCGGATCACCGGTTACCTGCCGAGTTCGGATGTGTTGGCGACGTTAGCGGTGTTACGTGCATTGGGGGTTACCATTGACATAGTGTCAGCGGACGAACTGCTGGTAAATGGTGTGGGCTTGCGTGGCTT
>JAHDCB010000156.1:0-3497 GCA_020630035.1 Gammaproteobacteria bacterium | reverse complement strand
CTGGGCAATTCCGGGACGTCTATCCGGTTGCTGTGTGGTTTGCTGGCAGGGCAGGGGATTGCCTGTACCTTATCAGGAGATCAGTATCTGCGTGCTCGACCGATGCAACGGGTGACGGTGCCACTGGCACAGATGGGGGCACAGATTGTGACAGCGGAAGCGGGTACGGCGCCGTTGCAGATTGCGCCAGTACAGCGCTTATCCGGCATACAGTATGTGTTGCCGATGGCGAGTGCTCAGGTCAAATCGGCGATTTTACTGGCAGGCCTGTATGCTGAGGGTGACACTTGTGTGACAGAACCGGCACCAACCCGTGACCATACTGAGCGGATGTTACGTGGCTTCGGGTATCCGGTGACACGAGACGGTTCCCGGTGTTGTCTGCATGGTGGTGGGCAGTTACAGGCTGGTGATATTCAGGTGCCGTCAGATATCTCATCAGCTGCCTTTTTTCTGGTCGGTGCCAGTATCGCGACAGGGTCTGACCTGACGTTGTGTCGGGTTGGAATCAATCCGACACGCGATGGTGTGATTAACTTGTTACGGATGATGGGTGCTGATATCACACTCAGCAATCAGACCGAAGTGGGTGGCGAACCGGTTGCCGATATTCGGGTGCGTGCAGCGAATCTCCAGGGGATTCAGATCCCGGCGGCGCAAGTGCCGCTGGCAATTGATGAGTTTCCGGCATTATTTATTGCCGCTGCCTGTGCATCTGGTGAAACTGTGTTGCGGGGTGCGGGTGAGTTGCGGGTGAAAGAGTCTGACCGGATTCAGGTGATGGCGGACGGTTTGCAGGTGTTGGGAGTGCCGGTGCAGGTGTTACCGGATGGTATTGTGATTCAGGGTGGTCATGTATTGCAGGGTGGGCAGATTGCCAGTCACGGTGATCATCGCATTGCGATGGCGTTTGCGATGGCTGGGTTGGTGGCGCAGGCACCGATACGCATTGATGACTGTGCGAATGTGGATACCTCGTTTCCTGGTTTTGTTGCTTCAGCCCGATCAGTTGGGTTATCAATGGAGGTGCAGCATGGCTGAGATATCTGTGATCACGGTTGATGGGCCGAGTGGTGCGGGTAAAGGTACTCTGGCGAGCCAACTGGCGACGCACTTTGGTTGGCACCTGCTGGATTCAGGTGCTCTGTATCGGGTTGTGGCCTATGCAGTACAGCAGGCGGAGATAGACATTGCGGATGTTGCGCAGGTGACGCAGGCTGCCTGCGATTTGTCAGTCAGCTTTCAGTCAGGTCGGGTTGTGTGGCAGGGTACGGAGATTACGGATGTCATCCGCACTGAACAGATGGGTAATCTGGCCTCACAACTGGCTGCCTTGTCGCCAGTGCGAGCGGCATTGCTCGACTGGCAACGGCAGCAGGCTCGTGCCCCTGGCCTGGTGGCGGACGGGCGTGATATGGGTACGGTAGTCTTTCCCCAGGCAAATCTGAAGATTTTTTTAACCGCAAGTGCGGAAGAAAGGGCAAAAAGACGTTATCAGCAGTTGGAACAACGAGGAATCACTGCTAATATCTCATCTCTTGCGGCAACCATTCGTGAGCGGGATGAGCGGGATCAACAGCGGTCGGATTCGCCTTTGATTCCGGCACCTGATGCGATTCTGCTGGATTCCACAGACCGAACGATTGCCGAGGTATTTCAACGGGTGTTGCAAGTTGCGTGTGAGCGTGGCCTGTAACGTAATTTTTACTTTTTTCACATGTGCTGGCCTTACACCAGTGCAGGTATTGATTTATGTCAGAAAGCTTTGCTGAACTGTTTGCCGAGAGTTTAGAGACCACCAATCTGCGTATTGGTGCCATTGTGATCGGTACGGTTATTTCGGTAGACCGTGATTTTGTTACGGTTAACGCAGGCCTGAAGTCCGAAGGTGTGATTCCGGCCAGCCAGTTCCTGGATAAAGAAGGCGATATTGAAGTTGCCGAAGGGGATCAGGTTGAGGTCATTCTGGAGACAGTCGAAGATGGTTGGGGTTGTACCCGGCTCTCAAGAGAAAAGGCAAAGCGCCATTATGCCTGGAAAAGTCTGGAAGCCAGTTTTGCGAATGAAGAGATTATTACCGGTGAAATCACCGGCAAAGTGAAGGGTGGCTTCACGGTTGAGCTGGATCAGTTACGTGGCTTCCTGCCAGGGTCGCTGGTGGATATGCGGCCAGTACGTGATATTGCTCACCTGGAAAACCAGGATCTTGAATTCAAGATTATTAAACTAGATCAGAAACGTAACAATGTAGTGTTATCGCGTCGCGCAGTCATTGAAGCGGAATATAACAAAGAGCGCGAACGTCTGTTAGAACACCTGGCAGAAGGTCAGGAAATGAAAGGAGTCGTCAAAAATCTGACCGACTACGGCGCCTTCGTTGACTTGGGTGGCATTGATGGCCTGTTACATATTACTGATATGGCCTGGCGTCGGGTGAAGCATCCCTCCGAAGTGGTACAGATCGGGGATGAGGTTCATGTCAGAATCCTGAAGTTTGATCGTGACAAAATGCGCGTTTCATTGGGTATGAAGCAGACCACGGAAGACCCCTGGCTGAACCTGAAGCGACGTTATCCGGTGAATAGCCGTCTGTTTGGTAAGATCACCAACATTACCGACTATGGTGCCTTTGTTGGGATTGAAGACGGTGTCGAAGGCTTAGTGCATGTCTCAGAGATGGACTGGTCGAACAAAAACGTCAATCCATCCAAGCTGGTTGAGTCTGGCCAGGAAGTTGAAGTGATGGTGCTGGACATTGACGAAGAACGCCGCCGTATCTCGCTCGGGATGAAGCAATGCCTGCCAAACCCATGGCACGAATTTGATGCGCAACACAACAAGGGTGATCAGGTCACTGGTGTGGTGAAATCAATTACTGACTTTGGTGTGTTTGTTGGTCTGTCAGGCGGTATCGACGGCCTGGTGCACTCATCTGACTTGTCCTGGGAAGAAAACCCTGAAAAGTACATTCGTGATTATCGTAAAGGTCAGGAAGTCGAGGCAGTGGTACTGGGTGTGGATGCAGAGCGTGAACGCATCTCACTGGGGATCAAGCAGCTGGCGAAAGACCCATTCTCTATGTACCTGAATGAGCATAAAAAAGGTTCAGTGGTTACAGGTAGCGTACAGGAAGTCGATGCGCAGGGAGCCACGATTCTTCTGGCAGAAGGTGTTACCGGTTACTTACGCGTGGCAGAGATCGCACGGGAACGGACCGAAGATGCCTCGGCCGTGCTGACAGTTGGTGACCAGATTGCAGCGAAACTGACCAATGTCGATCGTAAATCACGTACCCTGAATCTGTCCGTACGTGCTAAGGATATTGACGAAGAGCAGGCAGTGATTTCATCTTATTCCACAGGTGCAACCAGTACTCAGGGTGCGACACTGGCGGATTTGTTTGAAGAAAAGTTCAAACAATAAGCTAGCTCTCTGTCAGTGATTCAGCGGCTCCCGCCGAAAATTGGTTGAGCGGGGCGAAGTAGTTTTTGGTGTGC
>JAHDCB010000155.1 GCA_020630035.1 Gammaproteobacteria bacterium | reverse complement strand
ACATAGACAGGTGCACCGAGTAAATCCAGTGCACGTTCCACAATCTCAATAGCACGATCTACACCGGCACAAAAACCACGTGGATTGGCGAGTAATACCTTCATATGGAATCAGATCAGTCTTAAATGAATCAAGTGATTATGTCGGATTATCGACATCAGTTTATAGAATTTGCCCTGCAGACAAACGTTTTGCAGTTTGGCGAATTTCAGTTGAAATCGGGCCGTGTCAGCCCGTATTTTTTTAATGCCGGTCTGTTTTATACCGGTGCTGCCCTGGCGCAACTAGGTTGCTTTTATGCTCAGGCGATCACAGAGGCTGATTGTGCCTTTGATGTTTTGTATGGCCCGGCATATAAGGGTATCCCTCTGGCGGCAGTGACAGCCGCAGCATTATACGAGACGCATCAGCGAGATGTCCCGTATGCATTTAATCGTAAAGAAGCCAAACAGCATGGTGAAGGTGGCTTGACAGTTGGTGCACCTCTGGCAGGACAACGGGTACTGATCATAGATGATGTCATCACAGCAGGTACTGCGGTACGTGAATCGATGGACATGATTCAGGCTCAGGAGGCAACTTGTGCCGGTGTGGTGATTGCATTAGACCGGCAGGAGCGTGGCCGGAATCACTTATCCGCTATTCAGGAAGTCATGCAACAATACCAGATTCCGGTGATAACGATTGCCCGACTGGAAGATATGATCAGCTACCTCAGACAACAGCCAACACAAGCACTAGTTAACCATGTCCGCCATATTCAGGCCTATCAGGCAGAATATGGTATTCATTCCACTGATACTCCCATGCCATGACTCAACCTGTTCCGTATCATCCGCAACAAGTTGAGGCGGATGTCCAAACCTATTGGCAAGACAACCAGGCATTTAAGGCGACAGAAGATCCGACACGTGAGAAATTTTATTGTTTGTCGATGTTTCCGTATCCTTCTGGCAAATTGCACATGGGACACGTGCGTAACTATACCATCGGAGATGTGATTGCCCGTTACCAGCGGATGTTGGGCAAAAACGTATTACAGCCGATGGGATGGGATGCCTTTGGCCTGCCAGCAGAAAATGCAGCCCTGAAACAAGGGCGGGCACCAGCGGATTGGACCCGGGCAAATATTGCCGGCATGAAGCAGCAGCTTAATCGATTAGGCTTTGCGTATGACTGGGAACGTGAAATTGCCACCTGCAATGCCGACTATTATCGCTGGGAACAATGGTTATTCACCCGATTAGTCGAAACAGGATTGGCGTATCGTAAACAAGCGACAGTGAATTGGGACCCGGTTGATCAAACGGTGCTGGCAAATGAACAGGTGATTGATGGCAAAGGCTGGCGTTCAGGAGCGGTAGTCGAACAGCGTGACATCACCCAATGGTTTTTAAAGATTACCGATTATGCTGAAGAACTACTGCAAGATCTGGATCAGCTAACGGCATGGCCGGAACAGGTACGAACCATGCAGCGCCACTGGATAGGGCGCTCCAGTGGTGTGCAGATACATTTTGCTATTGCTGGTCAGGCCGATCAGGTTGAAATTTATACCACCCGACCTGATACAGTCATGGGTGTCACCTATCTGGCAGTGGCAGCAGAACACCCGCTAGTGGCACAACTTGTGCAACAGGATACAGCTTTAGCAGACTTCGTACATAGTTGTCAGCAAGGTAGTGTGGCTGAAGCTGAATTAGAAACGATGGAGAAACGTGGTCACCCTTCAGGCCTGCAGGCCATTCATCCGATCAGTGGTCAGCTGGTGCCAATCTATGTGGCGAACTTTGTCCTGATGAGCTATGGCACAGGTGCCGTCATGGCGGTACCGGCGCATGATCAGCGTGATTGGGAATTCGCACGTAAATACAACATACCAGTACAACAGGTTATTACTCCGTCAGACAATACATCTATTGATATCAGTCAAAAAGCATTCATTGAACCCGGCGTGTTAATTAACTCAGGTTCCTTCAATGGCCTGACTTCTGCAGCAGCCAGTGACGCAATTGCAGAGTGGTTAATACAGCAGCAGAAGGGAACCAGGCAAACCCGGTATCGACTACGTGACTGGGGTGTGTCGCGTCAGCGTTACTGGGGTTGCCCGATACCGATGGTGCATCAGCATGACGGCACGCTGTGTGCGGCGGATGAGCTGCCAGTGGTTTTGCCAGAAGACCTGGTGCCTGATGGGACTGGTTCGCCATTGAAAAAGTCGCCGGTATTTTATGACCTGGGTGACGGGCGACAGCGTGAAACTGATACGTTGGATACCTTTTTTGAAAGTAGCTGGTACTACGCGCGTTATTGTTGTCCGGATGCTGAGCAGGCGATGCTGGATGAACGGGCGAATTACTGGTTGCCGGTAGATCAATATGTGGGCGGTATAGAACACGCCATATTGCACCTGTTATATGCGCGATTCTTCAACAAATTGCTACGAGACGAAGGACTACTGAACTGTGATGAACCCTTTACACGACTGCTGACACAAGGCATGGTCGTTGCTGAAACCTATTATCGTGTGCATCCGGACGGTAGCAAAGACTGGTACAACCCGGCAGAGGTACAGGTAGAAAGAGATGAAAAAGGCCAGGTACACCGGGCTTGGTTAACTGCTGATGGGCAACCAGTCACAGCGGGCGGTGTGGAAAAAATGTCCAAGTCCAAAAATAATGGCATTGACCCACAGTGCCTGATAGACCAGTACGGCGCAGATACAGTGCGCTTATATGTCATGTTTACTGCGCCACCTGAACAGTCTCTGACCTGGTCAGATGAAGGTGTGGAAGGCGCTCATCGGTTCCTGAAACGATTGTGGGCTTTGGCGCATCAGGTTGGCCCGGTCACTGGTGAAATGCCAGTCTCAAATGATATGAGTCAGGTACGTTATACCCTGCATAGTCAGCTACAGAAGGCTCTGGCTGACTATGAGCGGCAACACTACAATACAGTTATATCAGCTTGTATGAGTATGCTCAACGTGTTGCAGCCGTTAGTGATAAACATCGCAGCCCGATCTGTTGTACAAGAAGGGTTAGGTCTGATATTGCGACTGCTGGCGCCGATTACGCCGCATATTACCCATCATCTCTGGCGTAAACTAGGTTATGGAGAAGATGTTCTGCAGGCGGGTTGGCCACAAGTTGACAGTGCGGCATTACAGCGAGAACAGATACAGATCGTAGTTCAGGTCAACGGTAAGGTGCGTGCTCAGTTAACAGTATCTGCCGATGCGGATGACCTCACGTTACGGCAAGCAGCACAGGAACATGTGAATGTACAACGGTTTATAGATGGTAAAACCATCCGCAAAATCATCGTTGTGCCTGGCCGCCTGGTTAATATTGTTGCGACCTGAGCAATAAGCTCGGTTGCGCTTATTAAGCTGTGTTGCTGGGTTTGTCTGATAAGGACGAGTCCTGCTCAGCAGCGGCCTCTTTAGCGGCCTTAATCTCATCCTTCAGATTCTGCACGAACTGTTTACCGTTCTTCAGCTCCTGCTTAAAAAAGGCTTTGGCCTGCTGTATATCCAGATCCTGCAATGTGCCGCCTGCAGCAAAATGTAACATAAATGTCTGACCAACCGCGTAGGTAATAGTACCTGCCATAATACTCAGGCTGGCGCTACCTGCCAGAGTACCAATGCCTGGAATAGCCTTCACCAGGCTGCTGATGCCGACAATACCCAGGACTGGTGTTGCACCGCTGATCAGGGAAGTCAATAATGGTTTTAAATCACTTTCCTCAAACGGTACACCATAATACAGACATAACTTTTGCAGCATACTGAGCTGAGTTGTTGTTAAGGCCGATATATCTACCAGAGGAATTGGAATCAAACTCAGACCCATGCTTGCGATAATATGATTTTTAATCGTATTATCTGCTGACACGGTGAGTTCTGGTGAAAGTTTTGACATGTTAGAATACTCCAGAATATAGTGCGGG
>JAHDCB010000154.1 GCA_020630035.1 Gammaproteobacteria bacterium | reverse complement strand
GCACACCAAAAACTACTTCGCCCCGCTCAACCAATTTTCGGCGGGAGCCGCTGAAAAAATAGTCAGCACGGCTACCCATCGGTACCGCAACATGCTATCTTATTCGGGTTAAGCTATCTGCTTACTGAGACCTATTATTCCCCTGACTCACAACGTCGTTCTTATTCGGCTTCGTTTCGTAAGGATGTTCATGAATTCAGCCCAACAGCAAGAAAACTCGCTCCGTGAACTGATCGCTAAAGGCAAGGAACAAGGCTTTCTGACCTATGCTGAAGTCAATGATCACCTGCCAGATAGTGTCGTTGACCCGGAACAGATAGAAGACATCGTCCGAGTCATCAATGATATGGGGATCACCGTACATGAACATGCCCCGGATCCGAGTGACCAGACACTGTCGAACAACACAGTCGCAGATGATGAAGCCGCCGAAGCCGCCGTCGCGGCACTAGCCAGCGTCAATAGTGAATTCGGACGCACAACAGACCCGGTACGCATGTACATGCGTGAAATGGGAACCGTGGAACTCCTCACCCGCAGAGACGAATTACGCATTGCCAAACGGATTGAACGCGGTCTGTCACAAATGAGTGAAGTACTCGCCACATTCCCACCGGCAGTCAATCAGATCACAGCAGATTACACTGCAGTTACTGCCACAGAAAAAAAACTGGCCGACGTGGTGATCGGCTTTAAGCTACCTGATATCGGCGATACGATTCCGATGCCGGAGTCCCCTCAGCCAGATGATGAAGACACCCCCAAAGACAATAGCTTGGATACTGCAGAAATCGACAACAAAATGACGGCTTTGCAGGCGACCTACCAGCACTGGCAACAAACACGCCAGGCGCAACCAGCGGATATCGCCGCAACCAGACAGTCTGCCACAGCCTGCACCGAAGCCTTTATGGAACTCCGTTGGGCACCTGACCTGTTGCACCGACTCAACCAGCAACTGCAGGACACCGTACAACAAATACGCGAACAGGAACGTGCCATCCTGTCACTCTGCGTCAATAAAATCGGTATGCCACGGAAGACCTTTATCACCTCATTCCCACGGCATATCACCAATCTGAACTGGGTTGATGAACAAGGCTCAGGCAAAGATCACTGGGCAGAAAAACTGTCTGCACAAGGCGATGCCATTCGGGTGCGTCAGAAGGCCCTGATTGACATTGAAAACACCTGCGGCCTGAGCATCGCCGAAATCAAAGATGCCAACCGCCGCATGGTACTCGGTGAAGCCAAGGCACGACGTGCTAAAAAAGAAATGGTGGAGGCCAACCTGCGCCTGGTGATCTCCATCGCGAAAAAATATACCAATCGTGGGCTGCAATTTCTGGATCTGATTCAGGAAGGCAACATCGGCCTGATGAAGGCCGTGGACAAATTTGAATATCGGCGCGGATATAAATTCTCCACCTATGCCACCTGGTGGATACGCCAGGCGATCACACGCTCCATTGCTGACCAGGCGCGCACCATCCGCATTCCGGTGCACATGATTGAAACCATCAACAAAATGAACCGGATAGCCAGACAGATGATTCAGGAAAAAGGCAGAGACCCGACGCCTGAAGAACTGTCTAAAAAAATGGACCTGCCGGAAGACAAGGTGCGTAAGGTGCTCAAGATCGCCAAAGAGCCGATCTCAATGGAAACCCCGGTCGGTGACGACGAAGATTCACACCTGGGAGACTTTATCGAAGACCAGAACCTGTCGTCTCCGGTAGAGTCCGCAACCAACCAGGGCTTGCGGGAGGCAACTCGCAGCGTGTTGGCAGGGCTGACCGAACGGGAATCAAAGGTCTTGCGGATGCGCTTCGGTATCGACATGCAGACCGACCACACCCTGGAAGAAGTCGGCAAACAATTTGAAGTAACCCGCGAACGCATCCGCCAGATAGAAGCGAAGGCCCTGCGCAAGCTGCGCCATCCGACCCGCTCGGAAAAACTACGCTCATTTCTGGACAGCGAAACCTGACAGGTCATTAAAAAACAGGAGTTTGTATTATGGATATGGTAATCATCGCACTACTGGGCCTGACTATCGTCCTGGTCGTCCTCGGAGCCAAGCGCGTACCCCAGGGCATGGAATACACAATAGAACGGTTTGGCCGCTACACCAGAACGCTGAAACCTGGCCTGAACCTGATTGTGCCAGTGATTGACCAGATCGGGCGCAAACAAAACATGATGGAACAAGTGCTGGACGTCGACTCACAAGAAGTAATCACCCGCGACAATGCGATGGTTACAGTCGACGGTGTTGTCTTCTTCCAGATCCTGGACGCTGCCAAGGCATCATACGAAGTCAACGATATCTACCAGGCAATCCTGAGCCTGGTGATGACCAACACCCGCACCGTGATGGGCTCCATGGATCTGGATGAACTGTTATCACAGCGGGATCATATCAATGCACGTCTGCTGGACGTGGTCGACGACGCCACAGCTCCCTGGGGAGTGAAGGTCACGCGGATTGAAATCAAAGACATTGCCCCACCACGCGACCTGATTGAAGCGATGGGCCGACAGATGAAGGCCGAACGAGACAAGCGCGCCGCCATCTTGGAGGCTGAAGGGTTACGTCAGGCAGAAATTTTAAAGGCCGAAGGCGAAAAACAAGCAGCCATCTTACAGGCCGAAGGCCAGAAAGAAGCCGCCTTTCGTGAAGCTGAGGCCCGGGAACGGCAGGCGCAGGCCGAAGCCCGCGCAGTACATGTCGTGTCGCAATCCATCTCCGAAGGCAATGTGAGCGCTGTGAACTACTTCGTCGCCCAGAAATATACCGAAGCCCTGCAAAATGTCGCCTCGGCGGACAACCAGAAAATCATCATGATGCCGCTGGAATCCTCCAGCCTGATTGGCTCACTGGCCGGTATCGGCGAAATCGCCAAAGACGCCTTCAGTAACAAAACCTGATGGACTGGCTCAGCCAACTGGCTTACTGGCACTGGCTGCTACTCGGGCTACTCCTGATCCTGCTGGAAGTCTTCTCGCCCGGTGTATATTTCCTCTGGCTGGGGCTAGCTGCCATCGCAGTCGGCATCCTGTACGGTGCCCTGCCGGAACTACCCTGGCAGGTACAGCTCCTGAGCTACGCTGCCCTCAGCCTTGGCAGTATCCTGCTCGCACGCCAGTGGCTGCGCAAACATCCGATCAAAACTGACCAACCTCGCCTGAACCGGCGTGGTGAACAATACATCGGGCGCATCTTCACCTTACACACCCCAATCCAGCACGGACGGGGCAAAATCCAGGTCGACGACACCCGCTGGAAAATACAAGGTGCTGACTGCCCCGTCGGCAGCCAGATTCAGGTTACCGGCGTTGATGGCGTCGTGCTGACGGTTGCACCCTACCCATCACCAGGCCCACATGCCGACGAGTGAAGACGCGACACCGCTTGCACTGTATCAGCAACTACGCGCCACCTATGGCCCGCAACCTGACTGGTGGCCAGGCGAAAACGCGTTTGAAATTGCACTTGGTGCAATCCTGACACAAAACACCCGCTGGCAAAACGCTGCCCGAGCTATTGCCAATCTGAAACAAGCCAACCTGACAGACAGCAAAACACTGCTGGAGACCCCGCCTGACCTGATTGCGGCCCAACTGAAACCCGCTGGATATTACAATCTAAAGACCCAACGCCTATTACATCTGTGCCGCTACCTGGAAAATCTTGGCGGGCTAACTGCACTGGCGGCCTTGCCACTGACCGCAGCACGCGCCGGACTACTATCAGTCAACGGTATCGGCCCGGAAACAGCCGATGACATCCTGCTATATGCACTGCAGCAACCGGTATTCGTGATCGACCTGTATACCCGCCGCCTGCTGGCACGCTATGGACTGGCTACTGGCGACGAATCCTACGACCAACTACGCAGCTATATGGAACAACATCTGCCAGCGCAGGCCACGCTATATCAGGAATACCATGCCCTGATCGTCAGCCATGCCCAGCGCAACTGCACAAAACAACCGACCTGCAACCAATGTGCGTTACAGGCGCATTGTACTCAACGC
>JAHDCB010000153.1 GCA_020630035.1 Gammaproteobacteria bacterium | reverse complement strand
TTCGTAAAAACTGTGGTAAACCCCTGCCGGGTTATTGGTGGTGAACGAGAATGTGTACACGTGGTCGGGCCACTCTGTACCCCGCTGGATGTTATTGCAGAAGATGTGACCCTGGGTGCCACATCGCCTGGTGACTGGATTGCTGTGCTGCAATCCGGCGCCTATGGTGCCAGCGCCAGTCCGCAACACTTTTTATCCCATCCACCAGTACAGGAAAGGCTCGTATAACGAACGACCTAACTCACGCTGCCGCCAGATGATGCGCCTGCTGGTCTGCGTGATAAGACGACCGCACCATCGGGCCACTGGCCACATTCACAAACCCCATCGCATCACCCAGCGCCTTCAGAGCAGCAAACTCATCCGGGGTGACAAACCGTTCAACCGGCAAATGATCATGACTCGGCTGCAGATACTGCCCCAGGGTCAACATCTGACAATCATGCGCTCGCAGATCCTGCATCACCTGCTCCACTTCCTCCTGCGTTTCCCCCAACCCTAACATCAGACCAGACTTAGTCGGTACTGCCGGGTGCCGTGCCCGAAAATCCCGTAACAATTGTAACGACCACGCATAATCTGAACCGGGTCGTGCCCGCCGGTATAAACGCGGCACCGTCTCCAGATTGTGGTTAAACACATCCGGCGGAGCCTGGTTGAACAAGGCCAGCGCCACATCCATCCGGCCACGAAAATCCGGCACCAAGACTTCAATGGTGGTCTCTGGTGTCAATTCACGTACCGACTGAATACAGTCAACAAAATGTTGTGCCCCACCATCGCGCAGATCGTCCCGATCTACTGACGTAATCACCACATAACGCAATCGCATCTCGGCAATCGCTTCCGCAAGCTGACGTGGCTCTGCTGGATTCAGCGGCTGCGGGCGACCATGTGCCACATCGCAAAACGGACAGCGGCGGGTACACACATCGCCCATAATCATAAAGGTCGCGGTACCGTGCGAAAAACACTCGCCCAGATTCGGGCACTGTGCTTCTTCACACACCGAATGCAACTCACGTTCGCGCAAAATTCGGCGGATACGCTGCACACCAGCGCCGGCAGGCAATGCCGCACGAATCCAGGCCGGCTTGCGCAGCGGCTGAGTGGTCGGCTGGACCTTAATCGGAATCCGCGCCACCTTTGCCTGACCACGCTGATGGGTTTGTGGCGTCTGGCGCGAAGCCGGGGCATATTGAGTAGATAACATTGTGTCTGTCATATCAGGTGAACCATCATAGCTTTTCCACTGGATCGGTTATAACACGGCACAGCCAACATCAGCCCCGGCATCGGCCAACAAATAGCTGTGTTGTACCGTTAACGGCACTGTTGTAGTCGGGGTGAATCTGGCCTGGGGTACCACTGGCCCGCTGACCGGATCAGATGATGGCTGCTGTGTGCGCAATGCCAGATATAACGGCAATGCCGATAACACATCGTCTACCGGCGTGGGATGCGCATCATAGCCCGCCATGATCAGGCGGCTGATCCGGCCCCGGCTCAGGTGGCAGGGGATCTGCGCCCATTGTGCCGCATTCAGCGGCGCCGCCTGCGCATTGACTTGCAGACTACCGGCATCCACATCCACAGCCCGTACTTCAATCTCGCCAGGTGTCGATAATGCCGAGGAAGCCTCAATCACTGATGCACCAGAGTTCATCAGATAATCTGCAACCAAGGTGATGTTACCACCTGGGCCACCATGCGCATTCGCCTGAATCTGGCTGTTTTCCAGAATCACAAATACCGGGTCGATATCAATATTACCGCCCTGCCCCGTACCTCCAGCCACGCTGGTGGTAATCCGACTGTTCTGCAGGTGCAATAAATCCCGCGTTTCAACCCGGATACCGCCACCACCCGCATTCGCCGATTCGGTCGTCAGCTCACTGCCGTCATGCATCAGAATCTGTTCCTCAGTCAGCACCACCAGACGACCCGCATCACCGGCATTCGTTGCATCAGATGCACTGCCCGAAGAAATTCTCGCACCGCCTGTCATCTGCAACATTGTTGGTCGACTGGTCGCACCGATCCGGATATCGCCCGCCGCACCGCTACCACTGGCAGAGGTTGAAACCTCACTACTATCGTTCAGGCGCAATGTGCCAGTCAGATCAATCTCAATCTGGCCAGCATCACCTGTGGGGTAAAAAAACGACTGGAATCCTATCTCGGCATCAAGACCAGGATTTAAAGTGCCACCGGTAGATAAAATCCCGCTATATGACATCGTCAAATCAGTTGCGCGCAGCTGAATAGTGCTACCCGCAGCTGGGCCATGTGAAGAGCTGGTAATCGCTGATGACTGACTGAGCTGAATCTGATCTGCTGCTATCAGCCGGACCGAACCAGCCTGACTGGTCTCTGAGCTGGTACTTGATATATCAATTATTGATCCATTTATCAATAAGATATCTTCTGCTTGAATGACCAGGTCACCTCCGATACTGGTCTCATCCAGATCACCACCAATTGCCGCAATTATCCCACTGTTGTTATTCATCTCAACCTGACCAGTTGCTTCCAACCGGACATCGCCACTCTGACCCTCACCAAAAGCTACATTTATTATGGCCGAAGCATCCGTCATCATGATATCCGTTGCCTGAATATTTAAATTGACGCCGGAACCGCCTACCGAATCAGGCGCAAGAAATGTAAACTCACTGTGCGCTACAAGATTAAAAAAGCTGTTTTGCAACACCACTTGATCAGTCGCCTGCAACCAAATCGAACCATTCTGATCACTCACTGCAGAAGCGGCTGCATGTATGGATGACACATCCTCCAACAGAATATCTTTTGCCTGAATAGTCAGATCACCCATGACGCTATTAGTGACTTCTAAAAAAGCAGCACTAACCGTTCTGTCTATTGATGACATCACGATATTACTGTTGTTAAGGGCAACCTGCTCAGTCGCCTCCAGTCGAGCTGAACCACCTTGCCCAATAAAAGTTTGCATGTCAATTTCTGAGCCATTCATCAGAGTCATATCCGTCGCTTGAACTAACAAGTCACCTCCAGTCCCACCATTAATATCGCTACCAAAATAATTGGATCTCATGTCAATCTTACTGTAATCCATCACCAGCTGATCAGCGATCTGCAATCTGACGCCCGCCCCCTGCGAGCTGCGCTCATTCACCGCCGAGATCTTTGCATTCAATAATTCAGCCGTATTGGCCTGCAGATCTATGCCATAACTCGTAGCATCAAATTCACTCTCATGATTCAATCGCAGCTCGCTATTCTGCATCACGATCTGATCACCCTGTAGCCGTATCTTACCCAGCAAAGGGACAGGAGCAATATCAATAAAATCGCCGGTAACGTCGTCCCACCACCACGATGCCGGTTGATACTCACTAGTGGCATTAACTAAGCTATCAATCAGAGTAATATTCGCCTGGGTCGTTGTTGTACTGTGAATAGCACTTGCGGTCAGTTGCACTTCACCAGTCGAGCCCACGCTCACCAGATCAATATGCCCGTTCAGGGCTTGTAGTGCGGCGCCCGAATCCAGCCTGATGTCACCACCCACCAAACTAATCGCCTCACCCTGTTCAACCGTCAACTGACTCTTACTCACCTGAACCTGACCGATACTCGCGTCCAAAAAGCCAAAACCGGCTGGTGCTGCCAGGCTAACCAAGTCTTCTGATAAAGCATCTACAGAGACCCGCGCATTGTCTGCCAAGGTCAAATAATCTGCTGTGCTGAGTCTAAGTGCACCAGATAAGTCCAGCCTCGCATACTCACCAAACCATAACCCGGCGGGATTGAGTAACCACAGATCAGCCCCTTCAATCGCGCTACTTACTGTCCCGTTGACCTGTGACGCTGAGCCATGTACCCGGGCGATAATATGCTGAATCTCATCCGGGCCGTTGAAAGTGATACTTTCCCAAGCATCCAGGTTAAAAACAGAGAAACTATGGTATAGATGTTCCCCCAGGGTTACACCCCAATCAGCCGGTATTTGATAATCCGGACCCAGCGGACGCTGCACCTGGCCCAATCCGTCGCTTAAT
>JAHDCB010000152.1 GCA_020630035.1 Gammaproteobacteria bacterium | reverse complement strand
GTGGAATGTATTCGCCAGCAGGATCTGTGCCCCGGTTGCACCCACTTCTTCCGGCGTCATTGCCTTCACGGTGCCATAGGTACCCACCGGCATAAACGCCGGGGTGTCTATGGTGCCACGTTCCAGCTGTATCTGACCACGTCGGGCATAGCCATCGGTATGCTGTAGCTGAAATTTCATCCGGCAGCCCCGGCATGGTGCGTTAATAACATCGCGTCGCCATAGCTGAAAAAGCGATAACGCTGCTGTACTGCATGCGCATAAGCCCGTTGGATATCGGCGCACCCGGCAAAGGCTGATACCAGCATCAATAGAGTTGAGCGCGGTAGATGAAAATTAGTCAACAATTGATCCACTACCCGAAAGCGGAATCCAGGACGAATAAACAGCCGGGTATCCCCGGTATAGGGCTGTAACCGACCGCTGGCCGCTGCCGTCTCCAGGCTGCGTACACAAGTGGTGCCCACAGCAATGACCCGGCCACGGCGTGCACGAGCTGCTGCGACCTGTTCGCAGACAGTTGCACTGACCTCCAGCCATTCCGCATGCATCTGATGGCGGTCGATCTGTTCCTCCCGCACTGGCTGAAAGGTTCCAGCCCCAACATGCAATGTAATCTCTGTTGTCTGTACACCCCGGGCACGTAATTCATCCAACAGTGCCTGATCAAAATGCAGCCCGGCAGTCGGTGCTGCTACGGCCCCGGTCCGACTGGCATACACGGTCTGATAACGTGTCAGATCCAGTGATTTATCCTCGCGCTGAATATAAGGTGGCAGGGGAATATGACCTGCAGCAGACATCAACCGGGTAAAATCCCCATTCTGCTGCAACACCAATGCAAACAAATCGTCTTGCCGACCTGTGACTTGTAGTGCGACATCGCCAACCAATAGCGTACTGCCGATTTTCGGTGCTCTGCTGGCGCGAATATGTGCTAATGCATGATCTGAAGTTAATAGTCGCTCCAGCAATATTTCCACGCGCCCACCCGTTGCCTTGCGCCCGTATAAGCGTGCTGCCATCACTCGGGTATTATTAAACACCAACAAGTCACCCGGCTGGATCAGATCTGGCAGATCAGTAAACCGGCGGTCAGTTAGGGTTGTGCCATCCAGTTGTAATAAACGGCTGGCAGTGCGCTCAGCCGGTGGATATTGTGCGATCAACTCATCCGGCAGCTCAAAATCGAAATCAGCTACGTGCATCGTTGCGTTTCATCATCTGGTCAGTTATATTAGCCCGCGAACTGGCCGGGGTGGTGGAATTGGTAGACACAGGGGATTCAAAATCCCCCGCCCTTACGGGCTTGCGAGTTCGAGTCTCGCCCTCGGTACCACACAACTTCAACACATGTCCCTGGACATTGCCACCTCTATCGCCGCCAGTATCTGCGGCACATCCAGACCCGCCTCAGCCAGCTGTTCCAGCTGCGTCCCCTGCTCTATATACCGATCCGGTAAACCAAAACACAACACCCGCACCGACAAATCCTGCGCCTGCACCCATTCAGTCACTGCAGAACCTGCCCCACCTGCCAACACATTCTCTTCCAGCGTTACCAGTATGGTATGCGTACTTGCCAGTTGTTGTATCAATTCAGTATCCAGTGGCTTGATAAAGCGCATATTTGCCACTGTGGCATCCAGTGATTCAGCCAGCGACTGCGCCTGCGTTAATAAGGCGCCAAACGACAGAATCGCTACCTGACGGCCCTCCCGCCGCAGTTCTCCCTTACCCCAGGGTGCTGTCGCCAATGTCTGGTCCGGCACAGTGCCTGGCCCGGTGCCTCGTGGATAGCGCACCAAGGCAGGCCCGACATGTGCGTACGCTGTTTGCAACAGTGCGCGACATTCGGCTTCATCCGCCGGGGCCAGAATCGCCAGGTTCGGAATACAGCGCGCATAGCTCAGATCGAAACTACCTGCATGTGTCGCACCATCCGCGCCGACCAGACCAGCCCGATCCACCGCAAAGGTCACATCCAGGTTCTGCAATGTCACATCGTGGATCAGTTGATCGTATGCCCGTTGTAAAAAAGTCGAATAAATCGCGACAACCGGTTTCTGATCTTCGCACGCCAGACCAGCAGCAAATGTCACCGCATGTTGTTCTGCAATACCCACATCGTGATAACGTTCCGGAAAACGTTGCGCAAACTCAACCAGGCCAGATCCATCACACATCGCGGGTGTAATCGCAAATAACCGCTCGTCCCGGGTAGCCAGATCACAAATCCAGTCTGAGAAGACCTTGGTATAAGTCAGACCAGCTGACTTTTTATCCAGCTTGCCAGTATTCGGATTAAATGGTGTCACCCCGTGATAGGTCACCGGCGCTGCCTCCGCCGGGGCATAACCATGCCCTTTCTGAGTCACCACATGCAAAAAACGCGGGCCACGCATGGCCCGCATGTTGTTGAGGGTATCCAGCAATAATGGCAGATCGTGCCCATCAATCGGGCCGATATAATTAAAACCAAGTTCTTCAAACAAGGTACCGGGGATCAGCATCCCCTTCATATGTTCTTCCCAGCGATGAGCGAATTTTTTTACCCGTGGTACCCGCTCCAGCACCTGCTTGCCACCCTGACGCAGTCGGTTATAAAAACGACCGGACAACAACCGTGCCAGGTAATGGCTGATCGCACCCACCGGAGGTGAAATTGACATGTCATTATCATTCAGCACCACCAACAAATCGCTATCCAATACTCCGGCATGATTCATCGCCTCAAACGCCATCCCGGCTGATAAGGCACCATCACCAATCACCGCGATATGTTCACGCTGTATACCCTGTGCATGAGCTGCCACTGCCATCCCCAGTGCTGCACTGATTGAGGTACTGGAATGGCCTGCCCCGAATGCATCATATGGCGATTCTGCACGCCGCAAAAAACCAGATAACCCATCTTTCCGGCGCAACTGCGTCATCTGTTCCCGCCGCCCGGTCAGGATTTTATGTGGATAGGCCTGATGCCCCACGTCCCAGATCAACCGGTCATTCGGCGTATTAAATACATAATGCAGTGCCACTGACAATTCGACTACACCCAGCCCGGCCGCCAGGTGTCCCCCTGTTTGTGAAACGGAGGCCAGCAGAAAATCACGCAGTTCCTGCGCCAGCAGTGGCAACTGCGCACGATCTAACTGGCGCAGATCATGGGGCGAATCAATCTGAGCTAATAAGGCTGAAGCAGCAACTGACATGAATTGATATCCGGTGATAAAGCAAAAAATATCTTAACTGAAGTTATGCACAGACGTGTTATCCGGTAATGCTACTAACAGGCGCTATCGCGCCACTTAATAGAGCAACCGATGCTGGCTGTCTGTACCGATGGCCCTTGCTGTGTCTCCGCCACCTGCTGCATCGCCAGAAATAAATCGCGGCGCACATCCGGATCTGCCGCCTGCGCCCGGCTCGCATCTAACCGGCCACGGTATTGCAACCGACCTGCTGTATTAAAGCCAAAAAAGTCCGGCGTACAAATGGCTTCATAAGCCTTAGCTACAGCCTGTGTCTCATCCCACAAATATGGGAAATCAAACTGCGCTTGCTGCGCCAGGTGCTGCATTTTATCAAACGCATCTGCCGGATATGCGATCACATCATTCGACATGATTGCCACACTATGAATACCCAGTTGCTTCAGGTCATTGGTATCCCGCACAATCCGGTCCAGAACTGCCTGTACATATGGGCAATGGTTACAGATAAACATCACCAATACACCTTTTGGCCCCATGCATTCGGCCAGAGACCAGTTACGTCCATCCACACCAGGTAGACAAAAATCCGGTGCCGGGCGATCAAAATCACAAATCGGTGGTTGTAACGCTGCCATCAGAATATCTCACAAAAACTAAAAATAAGGCCTGCTTTACCTATACCTTAACAATCGTATCATGAATCCATAAACAGGCTTCACAAATCAAGTCTTGCAGCCAGTTCAGCATGCCCTCTGGTGTTCGCATTTTAGCTGTACCACATACGGGTGCGATTCAAACCGATGTGGTGATTTGCTACCACAGGTTTCTGGCAAGCGTTATTCTGATCTGCTCTC